>CANJPN010000230.1 GCA_947475855.1 Bradyrhizobiaceae bacterium | reverse complement strand
GACGAGCCGCTGGCCGTCCATTGTGGCATTGGCCGCCACTGCCTGCGCGATGATCTCGCCCTGCGCGGTGAGGCTATCCAGTTTGGCGTCGACCAACCAGTCCTTGTACTGGTTCAGATACCAGTATCCGCCGAGTAAAATGACAAGACCAATCGCATTGGAGAAGATGATGCGGCGCGCAAGGCTGCGCGAGAACCAGCGCACGATTGGCAAACGATTGAGTAAGCGGCGCCCGTAGCCGCCCCACGTTTTCAACACGACCAGCAGGCGCGCGAACGCTGCCGCTGTCCACTTCGCAGCCGCCCGGCCGCCAGCGAGCGCTTCCCCTACGATTTTCGGTTGCTCGCCATCGAAGGGCATCGCGCGTGGAAGCCTCTCAGTTCATGGGCCGATCATGGGCCGGATGGTTCGACCTGGAACAGGCCTCGCCATTCGCACCTGTCCGCTCTCGGCGCTCACGCCGTCCCGCATTCGCGGCCTCGCCAAACGGACGAAAAGCGATACTCCCGTTTGGCGGGCATCCCGTTTACTTTGACCGCCGTCGCGTCAAGCAGCTTCCTTGAAGCGATAGCCGACGCCGTACAGCGTCTCGATCACATCGAAGTCGTCGTCGACCTGCTTGAACTTCTTACGCAACCGCTTGATGTGACTGTCGATCGTGCGGTCGTCGACGTAGACCTGATCGTCGTAGGCCGCGTCCATCAGGGCGTCGCGCGTCTTGACGACACCCGGGCGGGTCGCCAGGGCCTGCAGGATCAGGAACTCGGTCACGGTCAATGTGACGGCCTTGTTGTCCCAGTGACACGTATGACGCTCGGGATCGAGCTTGAGCTTGCCGCGCTCGATGATCGCGCGCGCAGCCTCGGGCGTCTGAGGTGCGCCGTCCTTGGCGCCAATGCGGCGGAGCACGGCCTTGACACGCTCCACCACAAGGCGGAGCGAGAACGGCTTTGCAATATAGTCGTCGGCACCCATCTTGAGGCCGAACAGCTCGTCGATCTCCTCGTCCTTGGAGGTGAGGAAGATGACCGGCATGTCCGACTGTTGGCGCATGCGCCGTAGCAGCTCCATACCGTCCATGCGCGGCATCTTGATATCGAAGACGCCGAGATCCGCAGGCTCCTCCGTCAGAGCTTCCAAAGCGGCCATGCCATCGGAGTAGGTGCGAACTTTATAGCCTTCCGCCTCCAATGCAGTTCTCAGCGACTTGAGGATGTTCTGCTCGTCGTCGACAAGCACGATTGTGCTTTTTTCCTTCATGGGATCACTCGCCTCACCGCACCGGCTGAGCCGGGCCACACGATTTTGCCGCCTCTAAGGTTTCAACACGAGAGAAAAATGTGGCAACATTACTCTCTGCCTGGTCGGCTGAATGGCCAGTGAATGTCGTCTCAATGGCATTCAAACGGCATCACCTGCCGGCCTCGAGCGTGTCGAATAGGGGCTCGGATCGTCTTCTAGCACGCAAAGTACGAGCACGCATATGGCAAGCGAACAGTCGGGCGAAACGCGGCCTCGCGACGGTGGAAAAGCGGCAGCGGCGGCGCTTGCACGTGAACTCGTCCGCACTGCATGGAAGGCGAGTCTCGGCACCGTCGATCGCACCGGTGGAATTCCCTATGTGTCGCTCGTCGCCATCGCAACGCAGCCGGACGGCTCGCCGTTGCTGCTGTTATCCGGCCTTGCGGAACACACGAAGAATATTGAGGCAGATCAGAGGGCCAGTGTGCTGATCGACGGCACGAGCCCGGATCGCGCAGCGCTGACCGGCGCCCGCGTCACGCTGGTCGGACGGATACGCGAGGCGGAACAGACAACCTCGCGCCGCCGCTATCTGGCGCGGCATCCAGCCGCTGCAGGATTCATCGACTTCGCGGACTTCCAACTTTACGCCCTTGAGATCGAGTGGGCGCATTTGGTCGCCGGGTTCGGACGGATCGTGCGCCTGCAGGCCGGCGATGTCATGGCAGCAACCGGCGACGCCGTCGAACTGATCGAGGCAGAGCCCGGCATTCTGCAGCACATGAATGACGATCATTCCGACGCAATCGAAGCGATGGCAGTCGCCCAGCTTGCCGCCACGCCAAATCCAGTCGAGCCGACGTCGCCCGGACCAGTCGAATGGCGCATGATCGGCTGCGATCCTGAAGGCGTCGATCTGTCGGATGGGAACCTTGCTGTGCGGGTCACTTTCTCGCAGCGCATCACGACCACCGACGGTGTGCGTGCGGAACTCGTCGCAATGACCCGGGCGGCGCGAGCAAGATCAAATAGTTAATTTAATTGCTGCAGTGCGGCGAATAACTGTGCGACGCGACATGGAATAGATCGATAGATCGGCTGCAGAGACGTTCGCCACACCGGCAATAGTGCGAACCTTCGATGTGCGCCAGCAACTGACGTGCGACTGTCGAAGTTGTTGCCAATTCTTGAGGCAAGCGACATGAATGCTGGACCTTCGCTTAACCCGAATATCAAACGCGACGATTCGACCGTGACTTTCCGCTTGCCTTGAACTGTGACGACTGATTTTTATGCGGCCTTCGTCGGTGGCGCGCTTCGTGCTTGTCCCGACTACGCTGGGCATCGTTCCTCCATCTCAGTGACGAAGGCGGTCGGAGTGGCTGCGGCTTGGCCGCACGATCATCGCTCGCCACCTGCTCGATGCCATAGTTAACAGCCTTCTATATTGCCATCAAACCTGGGACAGCGATGAGCACCGAAACTTTCCCGCTGAGCGCGGCCGGCAAGGTCCACCTCAACAATTCTCCCGTCCAGCTGATCGAGAGTTCGATCCGTCGAGGGGAGGCCAAGTTCGCCTCCACCGGCGCCTTGATGGCTGTGACTGGCGAGCACACAGGTCGCTCGGTCAAGGACAAGTTCACTGTTCGCGACGAACTCACCGAAGGCAAGGTCTGGTGGGACAACAATTTTTCGATGTCGCGGGCTCACTTCGAAGTCCTGCTCGAGGACTTCAAGGCACACGCGAAGAACCTCGAGCTGTACGTTCAAGACCTGCACGTCGGCGCCGATCCTGAGTACCGCTACAATACGCGCATCATGTGCGAGTATGCTTGGCATGCCGTGTTCATCCGGCACTTGCTGCGCCGCCCGTCGATGCAGCAGCTGATCGGGTACAAGCCGGACGTCACCATCGTCAGCCTGCCGAGCTTCCGCGCAGACCCGAAACGCCACGGCTGCCGCTCGGGAACCGTCATCGCGATCGACTTCAAGCGCAACCTCGTGCTGATCGGCGGCACGTCTTATGCCGGCGAGATCAAGAAGTCGGCGTTCACATTCATGAACTGGGCCATGCCGGCGCGCGACGTGCTGCCGATGCATTGCTCGGCCAACTATGGCAAGGGCGGCGACAGCGCGCTGTTCTTCGGCCTTTCCGGAACGGGCAAGACCACCCTTTCCGCCGACCCGAAGCGCACGCTGATCGGAGACGACGAGCACGGCTGGTCGTCCAAGGGTATCTTCAATTTCGAGGGTGGCTGTTACGCCAAGTGCGTCAACCTGCGCGAGGAAAGCGAGCCGCTGATCTGGGCTGCGACCAATCGCTTCGGCGCGATCCTGGAGAATGTCGTTCTCAAGGGCGATGCTGCCGAACCAGACTATGACGACCAGTCGCTGACCGAGAACACGCGCTCCGCTTATCCGGCCGAGTGGATCCCGGACACCGACGTGTCCGGCGTCGCGGGCCAGCCCAAGAACCTCGTGATGCTGACGGCCGACGCCTTCGGCGTGATGCCGCCGATCGCCAAGCTCAACCCGAGCCAGGCTATGTACCACTTCCTGTCCGGCTACACCGCGAAGGTGGCCGGCACCGAGAAGGGCATGACGAGCGCGGTGGAATCGACGTTCTCGACCTGCTTTGGCCATCCGTTCCTGCCGCTGCATCCCAGCGTCTACGGCAACATGCTCAAGAACCTGATCGCCAAGCACAACGTCGACTGCTGGCTCGTCAACACCGGCTGGACCAGCGGCGGTTACGGCGTCGGCAGCCGCATGCCGATCAAGGCGACACGCGCTCTGCTCGACGCGGCCCTGTCCGGCCAGCTCAAGAACATGCCGATGCGCACCGATCCCTACTTCGGGTTCCAGGTTCCGACCGAAGTGCCGGGTGTCGACACGAAGCTGCTGAACCCGCGTGACGGTTGGGCCGATCAGGCTGCGTTCGACGCCACGTCGCGCAAGCTGGTCGCAGACTTCCACAAGAACTTCGAGTCGTTCGTCCCTCACGTCGACAGCGACGTGCGCAATGCGGCGCCACAGTTGAAGAACGCCGCCGAGTAGGCTGCTTCAGTCTATCGGTTGACGACCTGAGCTTGGTCGGCCTCGGACGACCAGGCTCTGGAATTGGCGAATACATCGGGCTGGTTGAGCAATCATCTGGCCCGATCTGCGTCATGAGCCCATGAGCAGTCGTGGCCCCATCAGCGAGATCTGGGGGATGAAGGTAATGAGCACGAGCGCGATCAGGTAGATCACCAGGAACGGAATGATCCCGCGGTAGATCGACGAGAGCTTCAGCCCCAGCACGGACTGAGCGACGAAGATGTTCATGCCGAACGGCGGGTGGAACAGACCGATCGCGAGGTTGACCGTGACGATGATGCCGAAGTGTACCGTGTCGATGCCAGCGGCCTTCACCACGGGCACGAGCAGCGGTGTCATCAGCAGGATCGCCGAAATCGGATCGACGAAGCAGCCGATCAGCAGCAGGATCAGGTTGATCACGATCAGCAGCAGCCACGACGGCACGCGCAGGGCATCGATCCATGCGACGATTGCCGCGGGGACCTGATTGACTGTAAGCAGCCAGGCGAACACGCTGGCGCACGCGACGATCAGCAGGATCTGCGCCGAGAACAGCGCGGTCGTCTCGGCCGCCTGCAAGATGTCGCGCGGCCCCAACTCGCGGAACACGAACATCGTAACCAAGGCCGCGTAGACGCAGGCGACGGCCGCTGCTTCTGTCGGTGAGAACACACCTCCGTAGATGCCGCCGAGGATGATGAAGGGCATGCCGAGCGCCCACACGCCGCGCACGAGCGACTTCGAAAACGCCTTCAGGCTGAACGGCGGACTGCTGCCGAAACCCTGACGGCGCGCGACCCACATCACGTATGCCGAGAGCATGACTGCGAGCAGAAGGCCCGGCAGGAAGCCGGCCGCATAGAGGCGCGGCACGGATTCGGAAGCGGCTGCGCCGTAGATGATCAGCGGCACACTCGGGGGAATGATGATGTCGATCGCGCCTGTCGCCGTGACGAGGCCAGCAGAAAAGTTCTCGGGGTAGCCGTTGCGGCGCATCGCGGGATACATGATGCGGCCGATCGTTGCGACGCAGGCGGAACTGACGCCGGAGATTGCGCCGAAAATCGCTGACGTGCCCACGGTCGTGACGCCGAGACTGCCGCGTGTCGCCCCCATGCCGCTCTGGACCACATCTACCAGGCGCTGTGCCACGCTGCCGCGGCCCATGAGCTCGCCGGCGAAAATGAAGAACGGGATCGAGAGCAGCGAGAACGAATTGACCGAACCGAACAGGTTCTGATGCAGCACCGCGAGCGGCACGTTCATGTAGAAAACGAGTGCGACCGTTACCGACGAGAGCAGCACCAGGAAGATCGGAAACCCGATCAGCAGCAGCAAAAGGGGCAGGATCGCGAGGGCGAATGTCACGGGCTCAGTCCCTCTCTGCCGATGTCGCGGCGTCGTTTCGCACCTCGACGCGGCCGGTGTTCGAGTGGCGGCCGAGAAGCCTCGCCACGGCCTGCCATATCGCTACGAAAGCAAGCAGCGTGAAACCGATGGCCACGAAACTGTGGGGTATCCACATGGGGATGCCGGCGTTGTCGCTGGTTCGGCCCAGCATCAGCATCTGCTGTGCATACGAGAAAGAGTGAATGCAGACGAGAACTGCGATCGCGACGAGTGTCGCAGCCTCGATGACAGTGACGAGTGCTGCCATCGGAGGAGGAAACCTGTTTCGCAGCACATCCATGGCGAGATGCTGCCGCTGCCAGCCGACGATGGCAGCTCCGACGAACGTGACGAGAACGAGAATGAACATCTCGACCTCGTCCGCCCACAGGATGGAATAGCCGAAGCCGTAGCGGCCGACGACGTTGGCGAAATTGAGCAGGACCGCCGCGATCAGAGTGATGCCCAGCGCCTTTTGAAGCACGGCCATCGCGGCCCCGATCGAACGCTCGAACATGCCCACCTCAACCCCGTTTGCCGCCGGCCAACTTGCCGTTACTTCGCGTATTTCTTCGCGATGGCGAGGATCGCGCCATAGTCGGCCTTGAGCGTTGCATTAGCACCGAGCAGAGGCGGCAACGCTGAAGTGACAGCCTCGCGGTATTTGGCGTCCTCGGCGGCGACGAAATCTATGACCTCGCCACCGTTCTTGCGCCACACGTCGCGCGCGGCGGCGACGTCGTCCTGGCCGAACTTGTCGACGGTCGCGTTGGCCTTGGCCGCCTCCTCGCGGACGACCTTCTCCAGTTCGGGGCCAAGGCCCTTCAGCCACTTGGTGTTGGACAGGACGCCGACGGAGATGATGCCGCTCGGCACCGAGGTCGCGGCCTTGGCGATGTCGAAATATTTCATGGACGTCAACACCGTGAGGCCGGTGACGCTGCCATCCAACGCCTTGTTCTGGAGTGCAGGGAGAACCTCGCCGAGAGCCATCGCGACGGGCGAGATGCCGAGCTTCTTGGCGGTCTCGATGAACAGCGGCGTGCCGGCGATGACGCGGATCTTCTGGCCCTTGAAGTCGGCAACGGTGCGAATCGCCTTGTGCGAGACGATCATCGCAGGTCCGTGGGCGATGATCGCGATCGGCTCGACACCCTTCGACGCGCCGAACTTGGCGTAGAGTTCCTTGGCCTCGGGCGAGTGGTGGACGCGCTGGGCGTGCGCCAGGTCATTGAAGATCGCGGGCAGGTCGAGCACAGTGAAGCGCGGCTCCAGGCCCGCGAGGAAGCCCGAGGCGGGGATCACCGCTTCGATGGTGCCGAGCGCTACGCCATCGACCGTGGCGGGGATCGAACCGAGCTGTCCGGCCGGATACAGGTCCACCTTGATCTTGCCTGCCGCGCGCCCTTCGACGCCCGCCTTGAAGACCTTCATCCACTCCTGGGTGACGTCGCCGACCGTCGGCGATGAGATCTTCATCGTGAACTGCTGGGCGGAAACCGGTGCGCTTGCGGCCAGAAGGCCAAGCGCGAATGCGAGCGCAGTGCTCTTGCACTTTGAAACCATCACGAGACGCTTCCTCCATGAAGCCTGATGCAGTTCTTTGGCGACCCTATTCGCATGACGGCACGGCGGGGTCGTCCGTTCTCTATGCCCGGCTGTTGTTGCGCCATCAAGCGTGGCCGGAAGGCCGACATCGCCGACGGACGGGGCGACGACAGGTATCGGGCGGAAGAAGATTTGTTTCAAGTACAAACTTTGCATTTGCAAATTATAGACTTCCAGCGGCGCGGGCGCTGTTGTAGCCTTCAGCCGACGCCTGCTGCAATGTTCGCCGGCCACAATAGCCGCTAATGCGACGGCAACTTAAAGATCGAGGACCGCTCAGGATGCATGGGAAAATCGCGCTCGAAGAACACTATGCGTTCCCCGACACGCTCGAAGACTCCGCCGTCTTCGTGCCTCCGAGCCACTGGCCGGAGCTCAAACACCGCATCACCGACATCCACGGCGATCGCCTCAAGGAGATGGACAAGGCGGGGATCGAGATGACGCTGCTGTCGCTGAATGCGCCCGCGGTGCAGGCCATCGTTGACACCAAGCGAGCGGTCGATGTCGCGCGCCGCTCGAACGACTACATCGCCGCGGAGATTGCCAAAAACCCCAAGCGCTTTCAGGGGCTCGCCGCGCTCGCCATGCAGGACCCGGACGAAGCCACGCGTGAGATCGAGCGGGCAGTGAAGCAACTGGGCTTTCGTGGCGCGCTGGTGAACGGCTTCAGTCAGGCGGAGGATCCCAACACACCGGTATATCTCGACGACGCGCGCTACGATGGGTTCTGGGCCAAGCTCGCGGAGCTTGACGTGCCTTTCTATCTGCATCCGCGCAATCCGCTTCCCCAGGACGCGCGCATCTATGACGGGCACCCCTGGCTCATGGGGCCCACATGGGCCTTCTCCCAGGAGACGGCCGTGCATGCGCTCCGCCTGATGTGCTCGGGGCTGTTCGACCGGCACCCCGGGTTGCAGATCGTTCTAGGTCACATGGGAGAGAACCTGCCGTTCGCCATCTGGCGCTGTGACAACCGCAATAAGTGGCTGAACCAGCCGCCCAAGTACCCGGCCAAGCGGCTGCTCTCCGAATACTTTCAGGACAATTTCTACATAACGGTTTCGGGCAACTTCTCGACGCCGGCCCTGCTTTGCTCGATGCAGGTGATCGGGTCGGGGCGCATCCTGTTTTCCACGGACTGGCCGTTCGAGGCGATCGACGAGGCGGCGCACTGGTTCGACGCATGCCCGATCAGCGAAGCTGACCGCAATAGGATCGGCCGCACCAATTCTCTCGAATTGTTCAAGTTGCAGGACCTGCTCGGCAAGTGAATTGCGTCAAGCCTTTTCGCCGATTTGGAATTGCATAGTATATTATGACGGGACGGTCAGTTCCCAGGTCGTGTCACTCGAATTGCCCGACGCCCGGCTTGTAGATGAACCGACAAGAGAAACGCGGCGGTTACAGCAATTTTTTCGACACAAGCGCACGCGAAGAAGTGACCGTCGAGACACCGTGGATTCAAGGAAATTGCATATGCCCTTCCGGGCCAGAACCACTGCTGGCCGGTGGTTTTTGCGGTTAGCCGGCGTCGGTGAGATTAAACTGAACGGGGATCTGTTTCGTTTTGAAATGGATTTCCCGCAAATTGCGATGCGGTCCGAGGTGTTTGCGTTAACGTCAGATTATCCCTTCCGCCATAGCTTGATCGAGATTCGATTACTCAAAGCGCGGCG
>CANJPN010000229.1 GCA_947475855.1 Bradyrhizobiaceae bacterium | reverse complement strand
GCGACGTGCCCGAGCGCGCGAAACACACGTCTTGCATTGGGGGGGCGGCTATGACTGTCGAGCGGTTTCTGCACACCATCGACGCTATCAGCACGTGGTTCGGCAAGCTTGCAGCGTGGCTGGTCGTCGTTCTGATGCTGCTGGTGTGCGGCGAGGTTTTCAAGCGTTACTACCTCAACGCACCGACGGCCTGGATCTTCGACGCCAGCAACATGTTGTACGGCTCGCTGTTCATGCTGTGCGGCGCCTACACGCTGGCGCAGAACGCGCACGTGCGCGGCGACTTCCTCTACAGCTCGATGCGGCCCCGCACGCAAGCGACCCTTGACCTCATCTTGTACGTCTGCTTCTTCATTCCCGGCATCCTGGCCCTGGTGTATGCGGGCTGGTCGTTCGCCGATGCCAGCTGGCGCATCAGTGAGTATCCAACCACGGGCTCCGGACCACCCATCTATCCGTTCAAGACCATCATACCGATCGCCGGCGCCCTCGTTCTGCTGCAGGGTGTTGCCGAGATCGTGCGCTGCGTCATGTGCCTCAGGACCGGGGAGTGGCCGAGCCGCCTGAAGGATGTCAACGAGATCGACGTCGTCGGCGAGCAACTCGCGGCCAGCGAGCACGTCGACGAGGACGCCCGCCGGACAGCAATCGAGAGTGCCACCCGCATCGAGGAAGCTGCCCGTAAGCGCGGCTCTGCCGAGGGAGAGCAGAAATGAGCGATCCCGCACTCGGCCTGTTGATGCTTGGCCTCATCGTCATTGTTATCATGTTGGGCTTCCCCACCGCGTTCACGCTGATGGGCCTTGGCATGATGTTCGGCTTCATCGCCTTTTTCGATCCGAACCAGCCTTGGTGGACGAACCGGGTCTTCGACCTGATGGTGCAACGCACCTTCGGCGCGATGACCAACGACGTTCTGATCTCAATCCCGTTATTCGTGCTGATGGGATACGTGATGGAACGCGGCGCGCTGGTCGATAAGATGTTCTATTCGATCCAACTCGCGTTCCGGAACGTGCCGGCATCGCTGGCCGTCGCCACGCTCGTGGTGTGCACGTTCTGGGGAATCGCGTCCGGTCTCGTCGGCGCAGTCGTCGTGCTGATGGGCGTCATCGCGATGAACCCGATGCTGAAGGCGGGCTATGACGTCCGTCTCGCCTCCGGCGTGATCACCGCCGGCGGTACGCTCGGCATCCTGATCCCGCCGTCAGTGATGATCATCGTCTACGCCGCCGTCGCCGGCCAGTCGGTCGTCAAGCTCTACGCCGCGGCCATGTTTCCCGGCTTCTTCCTCGCCTTCCTCTACCTCGTCTACGTGATCGGTTGGGCGTTGATAAATCCCAAGATCGCACCGCAGCTGCCCGAGACGGCAACGCGCGTCCCCTTGCCGGCCTCGTCTCAACGCCTGGCGGAACTCTTCCCCGGCAACGCCTTCGCCTCAATCTTCAAGGCGATGTTCTCACCCGCCACGCGGCGCACGATCGACGTCGACGGCAAGCCGATGGGCCTTCTGCATCTCCTCAGGATGATGCTTTACGCGCTCGTGCCGCTCATGCTCGCCGGCGCCACAATGATGCTGGTGTGGTGGTTCGCCGTGATCCGACCGCAAATCAACGCGCCGCCGCCTCTACCACCGGAGTTGCAGCCGCTCGGCAGCGCGCCCGTCGAGGCGGGGCCCGCCGACGTCGGCCCGGGCCCCCAGTTCTACTGGTGGTTCTTCGGCATCGCCATCGTGTGGGGCCTTCTGATGGTGCGCTACTACTGGCGAATGAAGCCCGAGCGCCTCGAGGTCATCAAGCTGCTGACCACGTCGGTGGCGCCGCTCGGCATACTCACCGTTATCGTGCTGGCCGTCATTCTGTTCGGTATCACGACGGCAACCGAGTCGGCGGCTGTCGGCGCTGCCGGCGCGTTCCTGCTCGCGGTTCAGGCGGGCACGCTCAACTGGAAGCGGACGAAGGAGGCCGTGTTCCTCACCGCCAAGACCACGTCGATGGTGTGCTGGCTGTTCGTCGGCTCGGCGCTGTTCTCCGGCGTGTTCGCGATCCTCGGCGGCCAGGCCCTCGTCGAGAAGTGGGTTCTGTCGATGAACCTCTCGCCGCTTCAGTTCATGATCCTGTCCCAGGTGATCATCTTCGTTCTGGGATGGCCGTTGGAGTGGACCGAGATCATCGTGATCTTCGTCCCGATCTTCCTTCCGTTATTGAAGCACTTCGCGATCGACCCGATCCTGTGGGGCGTGCTGGTGTTCGTGAACCTCCAGGCGGCTTTCCTGTCGCCACCCGTCGCGATGTCCGCCTTCTACCTGAAAGGCGTGTCGCCACCCCACGTCACGCTGAACCAGATCTTCGCGGGCATGATGCCCTACATGTTAATAGTCATCCTGTGCATGGTGCTCATGTATATCTGGCCTGGGCTGACGCTGTGGCTGCCGCAGTACCTCTACGGTAATTGACGCCGACTTTGCACGCGCTCAAGCGCAACGATACCGTTTGAGGACGTGCATCGACAGGTGCTAGCCTGCTCGACATCGCAGATGTTCGGGAGTTTCTTTATGCTCGCCGCGTTCCGTCCCGCAGCCGCTACCGCCCTTGCGCTGCTTGCAATTCTGCCCGTAGCGCAGGCCGTTGCTCAATCCGTGCCGCCCGATGACTTCTACAAGGGCAAGACGGTCCAGATGCTCATCGGCTTCCAGGCCGGCACGGGCTACGACACCTACGCCCGCGCTCTCGCCCGCCACCTGGGGCGGCATCTACCGGGCAACCCCACGGTCGTACCGCAGAACATGACCGGTGCCGGCGGTCTGGTCGCCGCCAATCACCTCTACAATCTTGCCCCAAAAGACGGCACCGTCATCGGCATCTTCAATCGCTCGACGATCCTCGACCCGCTGTTTGAATCTCCCGAAGCCAAGTTCAACGCGCAGAAATACTTCTGGATCGGCAGCATGGGACCTGAGGTCAGCGTCTGCATCTCCTGGTCGAAGTCGCCGTTCAAGACGTGGGAGGATCTGCTCCAGCGAGAATTCATCGCCGCCGCTACATCTTTTTCGGCCGACACCGGCGTCTACCCGACCCTGTTCAACACCGTGCTCGGCACTCGGATGAAGGTCATCACGGGTTATCGCGGCGGCCCCGAGATGAGCCAGGCGATAGAGAGCGGCGAGGCGCACGGCCGTTGCGGATGGTCATGGACTGCAGTCAAGAGCACGAAGCCCGATTGGCTCACGAACAAATCGATCCACATTCTGCTGCAAGCCGGCTTGAAGAAGTCTGCTGACCTGCCCGACGTGCCTCTCGTCACCGAACTCGCCAAGAACGAAAGACAGCGCCAGATCCTCACGCTCGCATTCGGACCACAAGAGATCGCCTGGCCGTTCGTCGGCCCGCCTGGCCTCGCCCCGGTTCGTCAGGCGATGCTGCGCAAAGCTTTCGACGACGCCTTGCGCGATCCGGATCTGCTCGCCGAAGCACGCAAGCTGAGCCTGGACATCGACCCCACACCTGGGGCCGAGGTCGAGAAGATCGTGAACACGCTTTATGCCTCACCGCCCGACATCGTCGCAGAAGTGCGCGCGATCATGCGGCCCGTTCTGAAGTGACTTGCCTGCTGCAATTGGTAAGCCTCCCATCGCGTCAGATACATAGCGACTGGTGCCCCCCGGTACGCCATCCCCTCCCGCCCGACTGCCCCGCAGGCGCTTACCTGCACCAGCGATGGCGCATTAGACTTGAGCCCGGCTGGCATGCCAGACTTGCACTCACAAGAACGATCGATGACAGGAGAGGACGCCATGGAGCCAATCGAGGGCATGAACTTCGAACTGCCCGAAGAACTCGTGCAGATGCGCGACACGCTTCGACGTTTCGTCGATCGCGAGATGATCCCGATCGAACGGCAGGTGCGCTCGACCTACAAGACCGATCCCAAGCCGATCGCGACGCTCACCGAGAAAGCCAAGGCGCTCGGGCTCGAGGGGTTCGACGTCCCCGTCGAGCATGGCGGTATGGGACTGGGATTGCTGGCCAAAACGATCGTGTGGTCTGAACTCGCGCGCTCGATCGCTCTACCCTCCCGTGGCGGGGCGATCCTGGGGCCCAACATCAGCCCCATCCTCTATGCGCTCAACCCTGCGCAGCAGGAGAAGTACCTGAAGCCGACACTCGCGGGTAAATACCGCTGGTGCTTCATGCAGACCGAGCCGGACGCCGGCGCCGATCCGTCATCGATGCGAACCCGCGCTGTACGCCAGGGCGATCACTATGTGATCAACGGCAACAAGCGCTTCATCTCGTTCGCGGGCGACTCCGACTACGCCCAGGTGATCGCGCTCACCGATCCCGAGAAGAAGGCACGCGGCGGCATCTCGGCCTTCATCGTCCCGATCAAGACGCCGGGACTGAAGCTCGTGCGTCAGCAGGAGCTGATGGTCGACGACAGGCCTTGGGAAGTCACATTCGATAACGTGAAGGTCCCCGTCGAAGACCGCATCGGCGAAGAAGGTGAGGGTTTCAAGCACGCCCAGCACTGGCTCAACACCGGCCGCATCCGTCACGGCGCGCGTTCGATGGGCGTCATGATGCGTTGCCTCGAACTCGCCGCGTCCTACGCCAAGCAGCGCGTCACGTTCGGACGTCCCCTCGCCGACCGTCAGTCGATCCAGTGGATGCTCGCCGAAATGTACACGGACCTGCATCAGCTCCGGCTGATGGTGCATCACGCCGCCTGGAAATACGATCGCGGCGAGGACATCCGCAACGAAGCCTTCATGTGCAAGAACTTCGGCAACGTGCAGTCTTTCATCGCCGCCGACAAGTGCATGCAGATCCACGGCGGCATCGGCATGTCGACCGACCTGCCGATCGAAACGCTCTGGCGCGATCAGCGGAGCATGCAGATTACGGAAGGCCCGACCGAAGTTCTCAAGATGACGCTCGCGCGGCACGTGCTGAAAGAATACGGGGGTTGAAGATGCGGGGTCAGACCTGCAGGGTCTGCCCCCGTGGCGCGTTCACGCAGCCGAAGGCCTGAAAACACCGATCTTCACGTTGTCGACGATGTCGCGGCCGCCAGCTTCCTCGACTATGATCCGCAAGGCCTTGTGCTGGGCGTCGCTGGCGACGAAGCCGGACATCTCGACCTTTCCGTCGTGCACCGTTACCGAAAGATAGGTCTGATTGAGCCAGGAATGCTTGGCAATGCCTTTGATGATCCGCTGCTGCAGCGCAACGTCGTCGGGCTGTCCGGGCTGATGCTGCAGTTGGCTCGCGACAAGGGCGCGAACGATATCTCCGCGCGTGATGATTCCCACGAGAGTGTCGCTGTCCATGACAGGCACGCGCTTGATCCGATTACCGTCGAGCACGTTCGAGACGTGACCGAGATCGGCAACCGCCGACACCGTGATGACGAACGGCGACATGATATCGGCCACCTTCGTACCGTGGCTCTTTACGAAATCACGGGCGAGCGTATCGCTATCCGCGAACAGGTGGACCCACCACTTGCGCTGGCGCTCGGTACCCGTCTCTGCCCGATGCAACAAATCTGTTTCGCTGACGATCCCGATCAGCGCGCCGTTATCATCCACCACGGGCAACCCGCTGATGCGGCGCTCGGTCAGTAACTTCGCAAGTTCGCGAACGCTGGTCGCACCTGTTACGGTCAGAACCGGCGTCACCATGACATCGCGCGCTTTCATAGCAAACCTCCGATGGATACCCGGTCGCAGATCGGCCTCAACCGCCCTCGGAGAAGTATGGTCCTTTCACCCCTCCTTGCTTTGATAGTGGTCAAACAGAGCAGACACGCGGCTGCGGCGTCATTTTCAGCCGAGGTGCTCGCCACGGAGTTGATAGAGTGCGAGCGCCGTGGCAACCGCGAGGTTGAGGCTGTCCAGCGCGCCGGCCATGGGGATCAGCACGAGGCGACTGCACGCCGCACGAACTTCCTCGCTCATGCCGGGGCCTTCGCTTCCCATCACCAGTATGACGGGACCGCGAGGCTTGGCCCTGCGGAAATCCTCCTTCGCTTCCAGATGCGTGCCGACGACCTCGCCAGACCACGCCTTCGCCAACTCGATGAACTGAAGCCGGTCCATCCGTACCAGCGGCACCGAAAAGATCGAACCCATCGTCGCGCGCACGCATTCATGGCTGTAGGGATCGCAGCATTGCCCCACGAGAATAACGCCCTTTGCACCGACGGCGTCAGCGGTACGGATGATCGTACCGAGGTTGCCGGGATCGCGAACTTCATCGAGTGCCAGCCACACATCGGAAGGATCCAGGCTGGCCGCGACGGGCGGCTCCGCCCAGCGCTGCTCGAACACACCCATCATGGTCTGCGGATTCTCCTTTGCCGCGATCTTCATCAGGACAGCCGGACTGGCCTCGAGCACGTCGGCCCCCGCCTCGAGCGCCCAGTCGATCAAACGCCTTCCGATATCGCCCTGCTCCATCCAGGCCTGTGTGACGAGTATCCGCGGCTTGAAGTTCCCTTCTTTCGCCGACATCACGATCGCCGCGCCTTCCGCGACGAACAGGCCCGTTTCGCGCCGCGCCTTGCGCATGTCGAGCGAGCGGATCAACTTCACGCGCTCGTTCTGAAGGCTCGTAATCAGTGTCGGCTCGCGCGGCATTGGTGTCCCTGACATGATGCGGATTGGTCGCACACCCGGTACCGACCGGAATCTGCGCCCGACAGGGGCGCGTACCATCTGCGCAAAACAAGGCTGTGCAGCAACTTTGCCCGATCGTCCAGCACGGTTGCACAAGGTTGCGGCTTGCAAACCCGGCAAGGATCGGCATCGTAAACGCCAAGCGCCAACCGAAGGGACTGGAAATGTCGCAAAATCGCCGCTCTAGCTTTGCAGCAGGCCTGACCTCGCTGGCAACCCTGATAACCATGGGGCTGGCCTCCGTGCCGGCCGCGCTGGCTCAAGCCTGGCCTGCTCGCCACGTCACCATGGTCGTGCCGTTCGCCGCTGGCAGTGCCTCCGATGGCCTGGGCCGCCTCCTTGCTGCGCGGATGTCGGAGATCCTCGGCCAACAGGTCATCGTCGAGAATGTCGGTGGTGCCGGCGGAATGGTCGGCACCGCGCGCGTCGCGCGCGCAGAGCCCGACGGTTACCAGTTCGTCCTGGGCGGCACCGACACTCTCGCCCAGAACCAGACGCTGTACCGCACACCCCAGTACAACGCCCTCACCGATTTCGCGCCGGTTTCGCTCGTCGGCGACCAGGCTTTGATGCTGGTGATCCGCAAGGATCTGCCGGTCAACAACCTCAAGGAGATGACGGCCTATGCAAAGGCGAACTTCTCCAAGATGCAGTACGCCTCGTCGGGACTGGGCTCGGCCTCGCATCTCACCTGCGCCCAGCTGACCAAATGGATGGACGCTGAAGTGGTCCACGTCAGCTATCGCGGCTCGGGTCCTGCCCTGCAGGACATGATCGCCGGCCGCATCGACTACTTCTGCTCGCTCGCCGCATCCGCCATGCCCCACATCGACAGCAAGGCGTTGCGGACGGTCGCGGTGATGAGCAAGGCGAAGTCGCCGTTCGTTCCCGATGTCGCGACGGCACAGGAGCAGGGGCTCGCCGACATGGACAGCTACTTCTGGAGCATGGCGGCCTTCCCCAAGGGCACGCCGAAGGAGATCGTGGACAAGCTCGCGCTGGTAATCGACCAGACGCTCGATACGCCCGTGATCCAGGAGCGGCTGAAGACGATCGCCGTCGTGCCGCCACCGAAGGACAAGCGCACGCCGGCCGCCGCGCAAAAGTTCATCGAGGACGAAGTCGCGAAGTGGGCGACCATCATCAAGGCCAGTGGAATCGTGCTCAACTGATCAGGCACGACGACGTGAGCGCGGGCTGAACCGCGCCGCCCCAGGAGGAAACGAATGACTTTCACGCGGCTTTTGGCGGCGGCTGTGCTCGCCATCATCGTCAGTCTACCGGCTGCGGCGCAAGGTTGGCCCGCACGCCACATCACGATGATAGTCACCTTCGGCCCCGGCAGCGGCTCCGACATCATCGCTCGCATTCTCTCTGCGCACATGAGCGAAGACCTCGGGCAGGCCGTCGTGGTTGAAAACGTGGGTGGCGCCGGCGGGACGATTGGTGCCGCCCGTGCCGCCAAAGCAGATCCCGACGGCTACACGATCGTGCTCGGAGGCATCGATACGTTCGCACAGAGCCAGTCGCTCTATAAGAACCCGCCTTACAATCCGGTGACCGATTTCGTTCCGATCCTGCTCGTCGCGGAGCAGCCGATGGTGCTCCTCGCGCGCAACGGATTGCCTGTTGCGAACATGAAGGAACTCGCTGCCTACATGCTCGCGAACGCGGACAAGATGCAGTTCGGCTCGTCGGGCTTGGGTTCGGCGCCGCATCTGGCGTGTTCCCAACTCGCGGTTTCCGTCGGCGCGAAGATCGCCCACGTGCCCTATCGAGGATCTGCCCCTGCACTGCAGGACATGGTTGCGGGCAATCTCGACTTGTATTGCCCGCTGGCGGCCGGCGCGATGCCTCTGCTCGAAGCAAAGTCCATCAAGGCGCTGGCCGTGCTGACGCAGGAGCGCTCGCCGCTTCTGCCGGGCCTGCCGACCGCCCGTGAGCAGGGCTTTCCCGACATCGACGGCTACTACTGGATGGGTTTCCTCGCACCGAAGGGTACGCCCCAGCCGATCATCGCGCGCCTTGCACAGTCGTTGAACAAGACGCTCGACTTACCAGCCGTCGAGGCGCGATTGCGCGACACGGGAACGACGATCATGCCGCCGCAGCGACGCCCGGCCGCTTATTTCGGCAAGTATGTCGTCGATGAGATCGCGAAGTGGGGACCGATCATCAAGGCGAGTGGTGTGGTGCCGAATTGACTGCTCTCAATCGTTCGTTCTCGACACCGACGCGCCTAAGCCTGTCCCGGCCCCATCCCTGGAATGATGCCCGGCGGCAGCGTGTAGCAGTAATCCGCAATCGCGCCGGGCGTCGTCCACCACACGCGGTCGCGTGCCTCGTTCTGGACGCAGTGCGCCAGCGCCTTCCGCAGAGCAGGCAGACGGAACGGCTGGCCCATCATGAACGGATGCAGCGAAATCGT
>CANJPN010000228.1 GCA_947475855.1 Bradyrhizobiaceae bacterium | reverse complement strand
TAATTCGATTTGAGGGCCACGTGTCCTGAGCTGCCGCGGGCATGGCGGCGGCAAGTGCAGACAAGGCGAGTACGGCAAGCGTCGCGCACGGCGCGAGCCGGTTCTTCGACATGGGTTTCCTCCATCGGCTTCTATTGTTTTTGGGCAAGTTTGCGCCACGGTGGCGCATCACTCAAGTGGGGACTAGGCTGAATTTCAGCAGTGCGGCTTTCGCGCGAGCCCTGCTGAACGAAGCATCAGTAAGATTTTGGCAGGCCGAGCTTGCGTTCGGCGATGTGGGAAAGGACGAGCTCGGCAGTGACGGGGGCGATCATCAGGATCATCGCTTCGCGCAGCCAACGTTCGACGTGGAACTCCTTGGCGTAACCGTAGCCGCCCATGGTCAGGACGGCGCGTTCGCATGTTCGCAACGCGTTTTGAGCTCCGAGCAGCTTGGCGGCATTGGCTTCCGGGCCGCACGGCTTGCCATGATCGTATAGGCTTGCCGCGTGCAGCATCAGGAGGTTCGTGGCTTCGATTTCAGCCCAGGCTTGTGCGAGGGGATGCTGGATCGCCTGGTTCTGGCCGATCGGGCGACCAAACACGACGCGATCCTTGGCGTATTGCGTGGCTTGCGCCAGCGCGGCGCGGCCAATGCCCACACCTTCTGCTGCAAGGAGAATGCGCTCGGCGTTCATGCCATGCAGGATATGCTTGAAGCCTTGGCCTTCCTCACCGATGCGGTCCTCGACAGGCACGGGCAGGCCATCGAAGAACAGCTCGTTTGAGTCGACGGCTTTGCGGCCCATCTTGTCGATCTCGCGGACATCGACGTGGCGGCGGTCGAGCTTCGTGTAGAACAGGCTCAGGCCTTCAGAGGGCTTGGCGGTCTGCTCGATCGGCGTCGTTCGCGCGAGGAGCAGGATGCGATCGGCGACCTGTGCAGTCGAGATCCAGACTTTTTTGCCGGTAACGATGTAGTGGTCTCCCCGGCGTTCGGCTCGGGTCTTGAGCCGGGTCGTGTCCAGCCCGGCATCAGGCTCGGTAACGGCAAAGCAGGCTTTTACCTGGCCGCGGATCAATTCCGGCAGCATGCGCTTCTTCTGGTCTTCGGTTCCGAACGCGACGACGGGCTGCAGACCGAAGATGTTCATGTGGATCGCGGAGCATGCGCTCATTGCGCCGCCGGATTCGGCTATGCCTTGGAGGAAGAGTGCCGCTTCCGTGATGCCCAGACCCGAACCTCCGTAGGCCTCCGGCATGGCGATGCCGAGCCAGCCCGCATCGGCGACAGCGCGATAGAACTTTTCAGGGAAGCCGCCTTCGCGGTCACGCTCCAGCCAGTAGTCGAGACCAATACGTTCGCCGATCTTGAGGGCGCCGTTGCGGATTTCCTGTTGCAGCGGCGAAAGCTCGAAGTCCATCGTGGGCGGCTCCGGAGGCGCTCGGACTGATCGTCGGACAAGTGCAGTGGGGTGCAGATTGGTTTAGTGTATGTGCTCTGTCCAGAACGCAGCGTCAGGCTGCACATACGACCATCGTCATGAGGAAGGCTTCCATCATGCTCCTTCAAGCCGTCTGCACGCTCGCTCTGCTCGCCGGGTCCGCTGTCGCTGCGCACGCCCAGGATTGGCCGGCAAAGCAACCGTTGAGGCTGATCTCGCCGTTTCCGCCGGGAGCGACGCCGGAGTCTGTCGGCCGGCCTGTCTTTGACGTCGTCGCCAAGGCTATCGGGCAGACCTACGTCTTCGAGAACCGGGTCGGCGCAGGGGGCACGATAGGGATGGGCACCGTCGCGCGCGCGGATCCGGACGGCTACACCCTGCTGGTCAACTCGTCGGTGCACACCATCACGCCGATCACTTATCCGAACACCAAATACGATACGCTCAAGGATCTCGTGCCGATCATACCGCTTGCTCAGTTCCCGAACGTGCTTGTCACGCATCCTTCGCGTTACAAGACGATCAAGGAGCTGGTCGACTTCGGCCGGACCAATCCTGGCAAGCTCACGTATGGCTCGGGGGGCGTCGGAGCGTCGACCCATTTGAACGCGGAGCTCTTGGGGATCAGTGCCGGGTTCAAAGCGGTGCATGTGCCTTTCCGCGGCGCCCCGGATGCTTTGCGGGAAGTGGTCGGCAATCGGTTGGACTTCTATTTCTCGCCGCTCGCTACCGCGTTGCCCGTGATCGAAGGTAACGAGGTGCGCGCATTGGCCGTCTCGAGCCTGAAGCGATCCCCCTATTTGCCCGAGGTGCCGACGACGCTCGAGGCCGGCTATCCGAACTCCGATTATCTGTTCTGGCTCGGCGTGTTCGCTCCGCGAGGTACACCGCAGCCGATCCTCGACAGGCTTCATGCGGAGATCCGTAAGTCCTTCGACGACGCCAACGTCAAGTCGGTGCTCGCCAAGCAAGGCGCGGACCCCATGCTGCTCGATCCGCAAGCCTTCGACGCGTTCTTGCGCGCAGAGATCAAGACGAACGCGACGATCGTCGAGGCGGCCGGTATCAAGCCGGCGAATTGATAGGGCCCAGGCATAGGAGTGGCAGGTATGATCATCAGAAAATCGGCAGCGATTTTACTCGTCAGCCTGTTCATTGCATTGTCGAGCGTGGCCAGTGCCCAGATCTTCCTTGGGCCGCCACGGGACCGTGTCGTGGAGACGCGCGGACCAGCGCGCGGATACTCCGGATTCGTCCGCTACGGTGCGCGCCAGTATTATTGCGACTATGTGCGCTATCCCAACCGGACCTGCAGCGTCGACCGGGGCGGCCGTGAAAAGTGCCGCGTGACGAGCTGGCGGATGGTGCAGCGATGCAGTTGAGACCAAGTGGGGTGGGCGTGCATCTGCGCCTCTGTCATCGAGCTCTTGCCTAAGTGCTTGCTTATCGCCGCAACCTCGGCTTTATCGGCGATCAACAAAGAGGTCGCCAAAAATGAGCAATTCCGTCCGCTGGAGCGACGCCGAGGCCCCCACTCTCGCCGATTTCGAGGCCATGGCCACGGCTGCCTGGAACCGGCTGCCTGGCGAATTCCGGCGCGCGGCGGCCGATGTCGTGATCCGCGTCGAGGACTTCGCAACCGATGAGGTGCTCGACAGCATGGGGATTCAGGACCCCTTCGATCTCACGGGCCTCTATCACGGCGTCAGCAATGACAAGAAGAGTGTGTCCGATGTCCCGCAAGGGCCGGACATGGTGTTTCTGTATCGCCGGCCGCTTCTCGACGAATGGGCGGAAGGGGAGGTTCGGCTGGGCGATCTCATCGCGCATGTTCTGATTCACGAGATCGGCCATCACTTCGGGCTTTCCGACGACGACATGGCCCGCATCGAGGACCAGGCGTCGCTGAGCTGAAAAGCCTGGCTTTCCATCGTGGCTTCGCCCCGGTCTGCCTTGGCGGTTTCAGGCCCAGATGGGCCGTAACCAGCCCGTGTATTCCCCGATGACAGCACCGGCTGGTGCCGCATACTGTCGAGGCAATGCATGGAAAATGCGCGATCCGCCGTCCTCGAGAGGCGCTTCGCGTCCCAAAGGGGAGGGGAGTTGGCATGGCAACGACGAGAGCGAAAGCACTGGCCAAGGGCGCGAAGTCTGCTGTGAAGGCGGCCGAGAAGGCCAAGACCGGAACATCGCCGCACCGGGCTGGCTCCGCTACTACACTCGCCAAGAATATGCGCCGTCTCGGGCATCTCGATCTGCCTGGCGGCGGGCAAGTCTACGTGGAGGGCGACTACGCCTTCGTCGGGCACATGAAGCCACCGCATGGCACATCCGTCATCGACATCTCGAACCCCAAGAAGCCGAAGGTCGTTTGCACGCTCCCGCTGGAGGGCGAGCGCTCGCATACGCACAAGGTGAGAGTGGTCGGCGATATCATGATCACCAACGTCGAGCAGAACGAACGGCACGCCACACGTGCGGCCGCGACAATGCGCGATACAGAGACACGGCTGACGGTGGAACTCGGGCGTAAGCCGAAGGCAGCGGAACTTGCGGCAGCGCTGCGGATCAAGCCGCATCAGATCCCTCTCGCGCGCGAATTCCTCGAGCGGCCGTATGCCGAGGGCGGTTTCAAAGTGTGGGACGTTTCTGACAAAACGAAGCCACGCCTGCTCAGCTACGTGAAGACGCACGGGTTCGGGGTGCATCGCTTCGACATGGACGCGAACTATGCCTACATCTCAACCGAGATGGAAGGTTACGTCGGCAACATCCTGGTCATCTACGATATCAAGGACCCGACCCGTCCGACCGAGGTGGCGCGCTGGTGGATGCCGGGTCAGCATCTGGCAGGCGGCGAGAAGCCGACGTGGAAGGGCTACAAGAACCGCCTGCATCATGCGCTGCGCTACAAGGACGAACTGTGGGCGGCAGTGTGGAACGCGGGCATCCGGGTGCTCGACATTAAGGACATCCGAAAACCGCAGGTCATCGGCGCTTACGATTATCACCCGCCTTTCCCGGAGCCGACGCACACAATTCTACGCCTGCCGTTCAAAGTCGGCGGTCGCGATATTGCGGTCGGCTGCGACGAGGAGCACGATCACGTCTACGGCCAACTCCACGCGGGGCTTTGGGTGTTCGATCTGCAAAAGCCTGGTGACACCTACCAGTTCTCGGCGCTATCGATGTTTCATGTTCCGGAAAGCGCTTCGCCGTTTTCGCACCTCGGCCGGTTCGGAATGCACCAATTCCAGGAGTACCCCACTGACACGCGCCTGTTCTGCACCTGGTTCTCGGGCGGGTTGCGAGTCATCGACGTGAAGCTGCCGGAGTCTCCCGTAGAGACGGGATGGTTCATTCCTGAACCGTGCGGGGGAGAGAAATCGCCGCAGACGAACGATGTGTTTCTGGAGAAGCGCGGTCTGGTGTTGACCATCGATCGCAATTGCGGCCTCGACATCATCGAACCAGGTGGCGGTTGATCGGATGATGTCTGTTCACGCGCGATTGAGCGTCGTCGAAGCGTTCCAGCATCTTCCTTCCGACGAGCTGGCGGAAATCGAAAAAACGCTCAATCTGGTGTCGATTGCCAGAGGGCAGGCGCTTATACGGCAGGGCGATATCGCGGGATCGCTCTATGTTGTCGTGTCGGGACGTTTCAAGGTGATGCGCGAGGGCAATCCGAGGCCGATCGCGGAAATCGGCGCGGGGCATCCGATCGGGGAGATCGCGTTCTTTGCGGGGGGCGAGCGTACTGCGACAGTGATCGCTGAGCGGGACAGTCTCGTCTACGAGTTGAAGCGCGAGGAATTCGATCGCCTCGCGGAACGCAGCCCCCGCATATGGGCCGCCATTACGACGCAACTGGCCCGCCGCCTCGGAGAGGCGACCTATTCAGGAGCCACGCGAGCGACATCATTGC
The DNA here is from genome assembly GCA_947475855.1 of Bradyrhizobiaceae bacterium. Taxonomy (GTDB): domain Bacteria; phylum Pseudomonadota; class Alphaproteobacteria; order Rhizobiales; family Hyphomicrobiaceae; genus CAMDPA01. The sequence continues at coordinate 3,786 of CANJPN010000228.1, read as the reverse complement.
TGCCGAGGACGATTGCGCTGTGCCGTGCCGGCGGTGCGTCGGGGCAAGCCGAGTTGATAGAGCGTTTCGCGAGCCAATTGCTGGCGGCGTTTCCAGCGACCGCGAAAACCCGAGTGCTCGATGCCCGGGCGGCAATGAATGCGCTCGACAGTCGTGCTCAGCTTTCATCGAGCGAGGCGACGCAATGGTTCAATACGCTCGAAGGCCAATATGACCATGTCATCTACGTGGCCGATCCTGAGCTCACGGAGTGGTCGAAGAAAGCGTTGAGGCAGGCGGATCTGGTCCTGTGCTTGGGGCTTAACGGCAAGGGCGTGTCGCGGGAGCCGAATCTGCTCGAGCATTTCGCAGAGCAGTTGCACGGCAAGGGCACGTTGCGGCTCGTGCTGCTGCAGGAAGGCGATGCGCCGCACGAGGGGACGCGTGGTTGGCTCCATTCAAGGCCGTGGGTGGAGATGCATCATCACGTGCGCGGTGGCGAGAAAGGTGCGGCAGGGGATTCGGAGGCGAGCGGTCTGCAACGCCTGGTGCGCTTTATTCGCGGCGAGGCCGTCGGACTGGTTGCGTGCGGTGGCGGGGCCTATTCGGCAGCGCATATCGGCGTGTTCGATGCGCTCGCGGAGGCCGGCGTGAAGTTCGACATGGTCGGCGGTACGAGCGGCGGCGCGGCGATGACCGCGGCGTTGGCGTGTCACGTCCCGACCTCGGAAATCGCACTTCGAACCGAGGACATCTTCATCACGCGCAAGGCGATGCGGCGCTGGACGTGGCCACGTTATGGACTACTCGATCATGTCGCTTTCGACAGCGCACTGGCGGATCATTTTACCTCCGTCGACATCGAGGATCTCGACGTGCCGTTCTTTGCGGTAGCGTCGAACCTCACTCGGAACACCGTGGAATGCATTCAGCGCGGGCCGCTGTGGGTCGCCGTACGCGCATCGGCGGCCATTCCGGCGATGCTGCCGCCGGTTTTCAACGCGGCGGGCGAAATGATGGTTGACGGCTGTGTGCTGGAAAACACGCCGATCAAGACGATCCGCGGTCTCAAGACCGGGCCGAACGTCGTCATCGACTTCGCCTCACCCGAGATCGAGCGGCAGATCATCGACACGAGCAGTCTGCCGTCGCGCTGGGAGATGATCGCCCGGGTCTTTACGGGTGGGGCCAGGCATTTGCCGCCAGCGCCGGGGCCGCAGTCCGTGTTGATGCGCTCGCTGATGCTCAATCGGCCTGATTATGGCCGCGACATGGGGCCTTCAGACATCCTGCTCGTGCCGCCGATACCGCCGCATATCGGTCATCTGGACTGGCATCGGCACCGTGAGCTTCGGGCCATGGCCCACCAATATGCGAAGGAAGAGCTCGCGCTGGTCAAGGCTTCAGGGCACGGGTTGTTGAACCCGGCTCGCCACTTGCCTTGAGCGATCGATCTGGCGCAGGCTGGGCATAGTTCTAATCGTATCTCCGGGAACCGTGACGAATGGATACCATCATCAAGAACGGCGAAGTGATCACCGCCAAGGGCAGGTTCCGGGCATCGGTCGGAATCGAAGGCGGGCGGATCGCCGGGTTGTTCAGTCCGGGGGCGGAGCCGAAGGCCGCCGAGACGATCGATGCCTCGGGGCTCGCCATTCTGCCTGGCGTGATCGACATGCATTCCCATCATCGCGAGGGCAGCGAGAAGGGATACGAGTACAAAGACACGATCTATTCCTCGACCATGCAGTGTGCGGCCGGCGGTGTCACCACTTCGGTCGGCATGCCGAATGTCAATCCACCGCCGAACTCCCTGGACCTGCTGCGCAAGCAATTCGCGATCTACGAGCGCGACGCCGTCGTCGACTGGAACTTCAATCCGGCGCCGACGATCGAAGACGAAATCCCTCGAATGGCAGAGCAGTCGATCGCGGCGTTCAAAATCTTCATGGTCGTCGACACTGGGCGCAGCTATCCGCATATGCCCGGCATTGGTGTGCATGATCACGGCCGTATTCTGGAGATCATGCGGCAGTGCAAGGCGGCCGGATTGCCGCTGATGGTGCACCCGCATGATCAGGCGCTGATGGATGTCATCGAGAAAGAATACTGGGAGCGGCAGCAGCGCGATGCGCTCGCCTACGCAAAGGCATACGCTGCCTATGACGGGGTGATCTGGGAAACTGCGATCTCGATGCTTCTGCGCCTGCAGCGGGCGGCAGGCTGCCATCTGCACATTCTGCACACGCAGACGGCGGGCAGCGTCGAGATGATCCGACAGGCCAAGCGCCAAGGTCAGAAGGTGACCTGCGAGATCAATCCGTGGGCCCTGTTCCTAGGGTGCGACTGGTCGGCGATCGAGAGGCTCGGGTCCTACGCGCTTTCTTATTGGGTGCCGGAAAAGAACGTCCCGGGCTTGTGGGAAGGGCTATGCGACGGCACCATCGATATCGTTGCTACAGATCACGCGCCGCACACCCGAGAGGAGAAGGAAATCGGTTGGACCGATGGCTGGAAGGCTCACACCGGTACGCCCTCGACGCAGTTCTATTTGTCGATGTTCCTGACGGCTGCGATGGAAGGTCGCATTCCGCTGGAGCGGGTCGTCGAAGCGACATCGACGGCGCCTGCACGGATATTTGGTCTGTCCACGAAGGGTGACATCCTGCCGGGGCTAGACGCCGATCTGGTTTTGGTCGATCTCGAGCGCGCTTATGAAATCCGCGACGCCGATGTGTTGAGCCTTACCGGGTGGAGCCCCTATGCAGGACGCAAGGTGAAGGGCAAGCCGATGCGCACGATGGTGCGTGGGAAGACGGTCTATCTCAACGGCAAGGTCGTCGGCGAAAAGGGATGGGGCCGCCAGGCGCTTGCTCAGAGGCGAGGCTGAGGCGTCCCGACGCTCTTTGCGAGGTGTCGATCGCCTGATTGGTGAATGGTGCACAGAATAGTGCCCGGGAGGTGATGGCCACTCCCGGGCCGACCTATGCGGTCATGAGGTTGGCTCAACAGTAGTCCCAATATCCGCGGCTCTGGACCTCGTCCGCCCAATACCAGCAGAGGTCGGGCCGGGGCGGGCGCGGCGCCAGGCCGTATGCGGTCACGCCGATGATGGTGCCGAGCGCGATGCCGCCGATGATCGTCCCGTAGTAGGGGCGACGGTACCAGGGACGGTAGCCCCATCCACCGCCGTAGGCGCGGGGTGGCCCGTAGTAGCGCGGGCCGGGAGCGTAATAGCGGGGGCCTGGAGCATAGCCGCGGCGGTATTGCGCGAGTTCGGCAGGCAGTGCCGAGGCGGCGTCAGCAGATTGAGCCGGAGCGGGCGGTGTCATCGGTGCAGCGCTCGTCGAGGCGCTCATTGCTCCGATTGCGACTGTTGCCGCCAGCGACAATCCCAGCGCGGTCTGGGCCTTTACAAACATCATCGTGGTCTCCCTGACCCTTCATGCCGTCATCGCGTCCAATTTGGACGCCGAGATTCCGGGTGTTCTGGCGACCCTGTTGGGGGCGGACCAGCCCGGTTCGAGCATGTTCCAAGATCCTTTATTGCCATGGCTCCTGGGCAATTGCGTGGCCGATTTCCGGCAACCAAATATACGATGGGGCAATGCTGATTTACGGCGATCGATGCGGTTTGGCGTTGTTACTTCTGGTGTTTTTGGGTAGTGCCCCAACACGTGGTGTAAGCCCACAGGCATGATCCGGAGCGCCGCGGCTCGGATTGTCAGGCGGCCGGGATTGCCGGCGGCCTGACGGTGGCATCATCGCAGAAGCCGGCCATCGTTTCCAGGCTCATGTAGCGGCGCG
>CANJPN010000227.1 GCA_947475855.1 Bradyrhizobiaceae bacterium | reverse complement strand
AGCAAACCCCCATCACGATTTGCAAGGAAATCCACGGGGAAGCGTGGAAATCCGGCAACTCAAAGCCAGACTTCCCGCTCGATCAGCAAACGAGATCAGCAGGTTGAAGAAACTTCACGGCCGACAACTTAAAGCCTGAAACTGAGAGAAGGTCGGCCCTCTACCGGCCGGCCTTTACTCTTCCTCGTCCGACTTCTTTTCGCCAGGCTCGCCGGTCAGACCACGCAATTGCTCCAGCACGCGCGCCTCTTCTTCCTTCGCGCTGCGTTTATCAGCCTGCGCCTTGTCGACGTCGTCACCGAGCTCGGGCTCGCCAGACGCCCCACCCGGCATGTAGCCCGTCGTGTCCGACGCTGGCAGCAGCGTGACGTCCGTCACGCTGGGAACGCCGGGGACATCAACCGGTGCAACCACGCGCTTGGCTGATTTCTTGACCTCGGCGTCGAGATCCACCTGCGTGCACAGCCCGAGCGTCACCGGGTCTTGCGGCTGCAGGTTCGCGGCATTCCAATGCGAGCGGTCGCGGATCTGCTGGATCGTCGGCTTTGTCGTACCGACCAACCGCATAAGCTGACTATCCTTCAACTCCGGATGATTGCGCAGCAGCCAAAGCACAGCGTTCGGCCGCTCGTGGCGGCGCGACGTCGGCGTATAACGCGGCCCCCGCTTCGGCTTGACTTGCGGCAGTTCGAACCTGGCTTCCGCAAGTTTGAGCTTGCGCGACGGATCCTTCTCCGCACGCTGGATCTCCTCGCGGTTGAGCTGGCCCGACGAGATAGGGTCCATTCCTTTGATACCCACCGAAACGTCGCCGTCAGCGATGCCTCTCACCTCGAGCAGATGCATCTGGCAGAAATCGGCGATTTGCTCGAACGTCAGCGCTGTGTTCTCGACCAGCCAGGCGGCGGTAGCCTTCGGCATCAGGGGCTTGCGGTCGCTCATGATTTTCCTCCGGACTCGGGACAGCACGAGGCGTCCAAAGCCGAGTCTGTTGAAATTTAATGGATCGCAAGCTGTATACCTGAGCCCGCAGCTTTTCGCAATGCACCACTGCGCGAGCACCCGCCCACGAGTGTAGCGCATCTGACATTTGGCACCCGCTCACAGCTCACCTCGGAACCAAATGTAAGATGCAAAAACTACAATAAAATCATTACGCTACTAGTGCTCCTATTGGCTCCGACATTTACTCGTTACCAAGCTGCGGTGGGAAGCAATTGTCGGAGCCGGAACACTAGGCCCTCCGCCAGATCTGGCACGGCTTGCGGCGACACCTTACGGCCCGCGAGCAGGCAAGCGGTCGGCAACAGCTTAAGCCTTGTCGCGGTCCGCTCGGGAATAACAAATGAAGATAAATGACACGCACGCCTCCCGACCTCGGGAAAGAACACGTAACAGTTTTCATGTTTGCCGCGACAGAATGTGAAATCGAAGCGCCGAAATCGGACGAGCATCCGGCAACTTTCCCATCACCGCACGCGAGCTGTCGAGGCTCGCACGACAAGCTCTACCGGCACGACGATGTGCTCCTCGGAAGGTTCCAGCTCGCCGCCGTCCAGCCGCTTCATCAGCATCGACGCCGCAAGCCTGCCGACCTCGTATTGCTGAACCCGAACCGTGGTCAGCGGCGGCTCGAACCGGTCGACCATCGGCATATCGTTGAACCCGGTCACCGACATTTCAGCCGGGCACGCGATCCCGCGCCGCCGGAGCAGGCTGATGGCGCCGACGGCCAGCCGGTCGTTGGACGCCACGATCGCCGTGAACCCCGACAAGGCATCGAGCAACTCGGCCGCACACCGCTCACCTTCCGCCTCGTTGAGACGCTGGGAGAACACCACGAGGTCCTCCGAGGTATCGAAGCCCATCGCGCGGGCATGCCGCCGGAACGCCTCGAACCGCTCCTTACCCGTTGAAATGCTCTGCGGCCCCGCCAGGTTGGCGACACGCGTGTGCCCGAGCGCCTTGAGGTGTTCGAGGATGAGCCGCATCCCCTGATCCTCGTCGTTCGTGACCGATGGCACGTCCGCATCCTCGGCCCGCCGGTTGACGGTGACAGCCGGCAACCCATCGTCGATCATCCCGCGAATGATGCTGTCGCCGAGTTCGAGGCTGGCCATGATCAGACCATCGACGCCACGTGATTGCAGCGCGTCCAGCACCGCTCCGTGGCGCGCATTGTGGGGCTCCGAATTGACCAGGATCGCCAGATAGCCGCGCTCCGACAGCACATCCTCGATCCCGCGGATGATCGGCGGAAAGACCGGGTTGGCGATATCCGGAATGACGACACCGATGATGCGCGTTTTATTCGTTCGAAGGCTGTAAGCCGCTGCATTCGGCCGATAGTTGAGCCGCTCGCTGACCGCCAGAATGCGCTCCGCGACCTCCGGCCGGATGAAGTGGCGCGTCTCCGGATTGAGCGCGCGGCTGACCGTGGACGTATGCACGCCCACCTCTTCTGCGACATCCTTGAGCGTCGTGCGGCGACGCGCCATCTGGACCTCTCCTCAGCGCCAGCCGTTTGGAAAAACACAAGGCACTTGGAGGGTTTACAATCAGGGCGAGCCAAGAGAAAGCCCCATCTGAGATCGCCCCTCCGTCTCCCTTATAGGTCTACCCGCGCCGTCCCTTACCCTCCAATTCCCTTGACAAAACCCACTTCGGTCAGCAATTTCCCGCCGACAATGCAATCGTTTGCACCGGCGCGTCTGACCCATTCCGGTCGCCTGCGGCACGTGCGATTGCGGCATGCTCGAAACACTGGCGCTGCTCCCGGCGAAGTCCTAGGAGTGCGCAACCCAGACGACCTCGCGCCGGCATCCGCCGGAGAGACGCATTGCCCCGGAGGAGAGGCCCATATGACCAAGCGCAAGGACCCCACCATCATAACGGCGGACTCCGCGACGAAATCGTTGCAGACCCACTGGAACTGGGCCCGCCCGGTCCCCGCCTTCGGCCACACCAACGTCGACTTCGAAACCCGCGTCGACTTCCGCCGCCTCCACAACTACCGCCTCGCCCGCGCCAAGCAGGCTCTGAAGAATTCTAATCTCGGCGCGCTGCTGATGTTCGACGTGAACAACATCCGCTACGTCACCGGCACCAAGATCGGCGAATGGGAGCGCGACAAGCTCTGTCGCTTCGCGCTGCTCGCCGGCGACAAGGAGCCGATCGAGTGGGACTTCGGCTCCGCCGCCGTTCATCACCGCCTCTTTTGCGATTGGATGCCGCCGGAGAACTTCCGCGCAGGCATGCTCGGCATGCGCGGCACGGTTCCTCCCTCCGTCGGCCTGATGGCCTCGCACGCCAAGGAGATCGCGGGCCTCCTGAAGGAAGCCGGCGTCGCCGACATGCCCCTTGGCATCGACCTCGTCGAGCCCGGCATGTGGCTCGCGTTGCAGGCCGAAGGCCTCAAGCTGGTCGACGGCCAGCAGGTCATGCTCGACGCCCGCGAGATCAAGAACCAGGACGAGCTGATCCTGCTCAATCAAGCCGCCGCCATGGTCGATGGCGTCTACCAGATGATCTACGAGGAGCTGAAGCCGGGCGTCCGTGAAAACGACATCGTCGCCCGCGCCAACAAGATGCTCTACGAAATGGGCTCCGACGACGTCGAGGCGATCAACGCGATCTCGGGCGAGCGCTGCAATCCGCACCCGCACAACTTCACCGACCGCTTGATCCGGCCCGGCGACCAGGCGTTCTTCGACATCCTGCAGTCGTACATGGGCTATCGCACCTGCTACTACCGCACCTTCAACGTCGGCCGCGCCACGCCGAGCCAGAACGACGCCTACAAGAAGGCCCGCCATTGGATCGACAGCGCCATCGCGCTCATCAAGCCCGGCCAGTCGACCGACGTGATCGCGCGGGCGTTCCCGAAGTGCGAGGAGTTCGGCTTCCCTAGCGAAATGGCCGCCTTCGGCCTGCAGTTCGGCCACGGCCTCGGCCTCGCCTTGCACGAACGCCCGATCATCTCGCGCCTCGTCTCGCTCGAGCACCCGATGGAGTTGAAGGCCGGCATGGTGTTCGCCATCGAGACCTACTGCCCGGCAACGGACGGCTTCTCCGGCGCCCGCATCGAGGAAGAAGTGATCGTCACCGACAAGGGCTGCCAGATCATTTCCCTCTTCCCCGCCGAGCACCTGCCGATCGCCAACCGGTACTAGGCAGCAGGCAGCAGGAACTCAGGCAGCAGTTAGTTATCCCGGAGGTAAGCGAACCAGGGCGCGGGTCAGAAGGAATGGTTTTCTTCCTGCTGCCTGCTGCCTGAGTTCCTGCTGCCTCTCCCCAAAAGGAACCCCACAATGACCACCAAACACACGATCGGCTGGATCGGCCTCGGCCGCATGGGCGAGCAAATGGCGGACCGGCTCATCAAGGCCGGCCACGACGTCTCGATCTGGAATCGTACGAAGTCGAAGGCCGACCCGCTCGTCAAGAAGGGCGGCAAGCTGCTCGACAAGCCCGTCGATCTCGCCGCCACCGACGTCGTCTTCACGATGGTCTCGACCGGCAAGGACGTCGACCAGGTGCTGTTCGGCGCCAACGGCGTGATGACCGGCGCGAAGGTGCCGAAGATCGTCGTCGACTGCTCGTCGATCTCGGTCGAAGAGTCAGCCGCGCTGCGTGAAAAGCTCACCGCCAAGGGCTCGCAGTTCGTCACCTGCCCGGTGTCGGGCAACGCCAAGGTCATCAAAGCCGGCAAGCTCTCCGCCGTCGCGTCCGGCCCGAAGGCCGCCTACGATGTCGTCAAGCCGATGCTCGACGTGTTCTCCCCGCGCGGCGTCTCCTACGTCGGTGAAGGCGAGCTGTCGCGCATCTGCAAGATCGCGCACAACGTGATGCTCGGCGTCGTGATCCAGAACCTGTGCGAGATCACGATCATGGCCGAGAAGCTGGGCGTTCCTCGCCACGCGTTCCTCGACTTCATGAACAATTCCGTCATGGGCTCGATGTTCACGAAGTACAAGACGAACGCCCTCGTCAACCTCGATTGGACCACCACCTTCACGCACGAACTGCTGCTGAAGGATCTCGATCTCGGCCTCAAGGCCGGTCACGACCTGCACGTGCCGATGCCCGTCACGGCAGCCGCCCGTCAGGCGATCCAGGCCCACTACGGCACCGCCTTCCTCAAGCCCGAAGGCAAAGCCTATCTCGAGAAAGACTTCGCCGCCCTCCTCGAAACCATCGCCATGCAATCCGGGATGACGCTCGAACCCGAGAACGTGCCGATGCCCACGGGATTGGAGTAGCCGAGCCCGGGGTCAGACCCGTCCTGCCCGAGGCGGGCAACCATGGAGGGTCTGACCCCGATTAAATGCCCGCAAGTTTCCTACAGCAACCCCGCCAGCTCTCCGAGTTCGTCCGCGTTGAGATCGGAAATCGCCCAGTACGCGACCCCGCCGCGCGTCCAACCCAAGAGATTGTAGCCGTTGCGCATCGATCGCGAGGGCGCGCTGTCCAGCGCCCCCGGTGATGCCCACGCGAACACGTTGATGACGTGCTTGCGGCGCGTATAGACCACCACCCCGACACGCCTGTCGTCGACGAAATCGAGCCGGCCGCCGAGCAGCGCGAACCCGCTCACATCGAGATCCCTGACCATTGGCGCGACATCTGCTCGACCCGCGAACCAGGGCCGCACGGTATGCTGGTCCGACGATGCCACCTGGATCGGCGATTCCTGCAGCAGCGAGCGGATATGCGCGGACGCAATCTCCCGCTCCAGCGCCTTGACGTGCCCGCTCGAACTGACCGCCCACCACGTCCCCGCTGATGACAACGCCGCCGCGAGCACGGCTGTCGCCGCCAAGCCGGCCCAACTCGGCCGCAAGGCGCTGCGCACTTGCCCCGCGCTCGCGCCGGACAACGCCGAAGCCTCCAGCGGCATCTCCGCCTTCTCGCGCTCCAGCGCCCCGATCACGCGCCCTTCGAGACCCACGGACGAGGCGTAGCGCGCCTGCTCTCTGATCGCGCGCCCCACCCGATCTTCGTCGGCCAGCCGTTCACGGCACGCCGGGCAAGTCGCCAAGTGCGCTTCCAGCGTTCGCCGCTCCTGTGCCGTCAGCTCCTCGTCGCGATACGCGCCGATCAGCACGCTCGCCTCGTCACATCGCATCGCTCTCATCCCGATCCAACAGCCTCGTCAGCCGCTCCTTCAATTGACTGCGCGCACGCGCGAGCCGGGACATCACCGTGCCGACCGGAGCACCGATGATGTCCGCGATCTCGCGATAGGAAAGTTCCTCGATCTCGCGCAGCACGATCACTTCTCTAAAAGCCGGCGGCAGATCCGCGATCGCCGCGGAAACGAGCGTCTGCTCCGAGGCACCGATCGCGGCTTCCTCCGGCGATCGCAGCCCCGAGTGAAGTTCGAACTCTCCCGCCGCCACGCCAGGATTGATCGCCTCGTCCAGCGAGATCACGTTGTTGGCGCGCCGGCGTTGCTGGAGACGCCGGTAGCAGACGTTGCGCACGATCGTCAGCAGCCACGGCTTGATATCCTGGCTCTCGAGCTGATGATAAGCGCGATAGGCGCGGACATAGGCATCCTGCACGGCATCTTCCGCGTCCGCGCGCTGCCCCAGGATATGGCGCGCGAGATTGAACGCCGCCGCCATGTGCGGCAGTGCCACCTGCTCGAAGCTCGCGCGCGGGATCATCGCGTACTCATGGCCGAAGCGGCGACAGCCGACGGCTGCGCTAACGGGAAGATTCACGACACCGGCTTTTTATTCCATCGCCGGCGAGAAAGATGCTTTCCCGCATCGAACCGAAGATTCCCGGTTGCAGCGAAGGAATAAGCACCGGCGCGCGAGAGTCGTCCGACACGTGGGCAGCGCTACCCCGCCTTCTCACGAAGAAGCCCCACGATATGCAGGATTCCCTCAGACCAGGAGCAAGTCATGTCCATCGTATCCCGCCGCGAAGCCGTCGCCGGCGCCGGCCTCGCCCTCGCCTTCGGTCTCACCTCGCGTCTCTCCATCGATCCGGCATTCGCCCAGACCACGGCCCCCCCTGCCAAGGGCTTTTCCACCTACAAGGTCGGCAGCTTCGAATGCACCGCCGTATATGACGGCATCTGGGAGAAGCCCCACGACCCCGTCTTCATCGCCAACGCCAGCATCGACGACGTGAAAGGCTCGATGCGCAAGGCCGGGCTCACCGACGCCTTCGTCTCGATCCCATTCACGCCGCTGCTGGTGAAGGCCGGCAACGAGCTAATCCAGTTCGACGCCGGCACCGGCGGTCAGGTTCAGCCCAGTGCTGGCACACTGCACGCCAACATGAAGGCCGCGGGCCTCGATCCGGCGAAAGTCACCAAGGTGATGATCTCCCATTTCCATCCCGACCACATCTTCGGCCTGATGGAAAAGGGAACCAACGCCCAGGTCTATCCGAACGCCGAGATCATCGTGTCGTCAGCCGAATACGATTTCTGGACCGACCCGGCCGTGATCGAAAAACTGCCCGAAGCGCGGCGCCCACTCGCCAAACGCATCCAGTCGACCATCGCGACCTGGAAGAACGTGCGCCGGATCGACGGCGAACGCGAGGTGATGCCCGGCGTCCGCACCATCGCCACCCCCGGCCACACGCCCGGCCACATCGCGTTCCACCTTTCGTCGGGGAACGCCCAGATGATCTATTCCGGCGACATGTTCTATCAACCCGCGATGTCGCTGCCCAATCCCGGCTGGCATGGCGTGTTCGACCAGAATGCCTCACTCGCTGAAAAATCGCGCCGCGCCCTTGCCGATCGTCTCGTCGCCGACAAGATCCTGGTTGCCGGCTATCACTTCCCCTGGCCCGGCGCCGGCATCATCGCGAAGGACGGCTCAGGCTACACGCTGACGCCTTCCAAGGCGTGATGCGCACGCGGCAGCGGCCAGCTCTCGAGTGGATGAACGCTCCGGCCGCTGCCACCTGCACGCCCACCGTTGCCGAAGCAGAGACATCCCAATCAGAGGCATCACGTCATGAGCACACGTCTTGGCAAAGCAGTCCGCGCCGCCGCCGTCAGCGCCATCGTCGCGTGCGCCGGTATGTCCGCCCCCGCGATGGCCGTCGACACCCCCGTCGACACCAACGCCCCGGATCTCGCGTCGGTCCGCGCGAAAGTGAAGGCCAAGGATTTCAAGGCAGCGATCGAAGAGTTGACGCCGATGCTGCAGACCCACCAGCACGCGGACGTCTACAATCTCTTAGGGTTCAGCTACCGCAAGTCCGGCGACTACAAGCAGGCCGCGACGTTCTACGCCAAGGCGCTCGACTTCGACGCCGATCACCTCGGCGCGCTGGAATACCAGGGCGAGATGTTCGTCGAGTTGGGCCAGCTCGACCGCGCCAAAGCCAACCTCGCCAAGCTCGTCAGGCTCTGCCCCTATGGCTGCGAAGAGCGCGAAGACCTCGAGAAAGCAATAGCCGGCACCGTCAAGCCGAAGGGGTAGTAGGGCATCGGGGTCTGCCACCTGCGCAGTGATCGGGTCGGCCTGCGCGAGTGCCTCGAAATGCTTTGCTTTCCCGGAAGCCGAGAGCAGCGAGGCTATCCGGGACCTTGCCGCAAACGAGTTGTGCACTGCCGCGCTCGCGGCGAGCCGTGTGCACCTTTCGCAAACGGCAAGACCCCGGCTCTCGGCTCACGCCTCCGGCGGAACAGCGACAAGATGGTGGTCGGAGCAGCGGCAGTGCTCAGGACGTAAGGATGTAAAGGAGAAGGGTGTTAGAGCGTTCTGGCAACACGGAAGCCGAAGTTGACGTACCGGATGACCGGTTGGTTGTCGTTACGGATCGCCGAGCGGAGGTTGTCGGGATAGTTGATCCACGAACCACCGCGCAGAACGCGGGAAGACGAACTGAATGCGTCCTCGCACCATTCCCACACATTGCCGTGCATATCATGCAACCCAAAGTCATTTGGCTTGAACGAGCCAACCGGGGCCGTCTGCTTGGTATCCCACTGGCTACCGCAGCCGTTACAATTGGCGTTGCCGCGACCAATGGCATCGCCCCACGAGTAGGCGGTCGTCGAGCCGGCTCGTGCAGCAAATTCCCATTCTGCCTCAGTCAGCAGGCGATAGCTGTTGCCAGTCTTGCGTGAGATCCAGCTCACGTACTCCTTCGCGTCGTT
>CANJPN010000226.1 GCA_947475855.1 Bradyrhizobiaceae bacterium | reverse complement strand
GGAATCATGGTTCGCCACAGCAGCAAACCCCCATCACGATTTGCAAGGAAATCCACGGGGAAGCGTGGAAATCCGGCAACTCAAAGCCAGACTTCCCGCTCGATCAGCAAACGAGATCAGCAGGTTGAAGAAACTTCACGGCCGACTACTCATGCCAGTAGTCGGCAATCCAAGGGGCCGGCCGGAACCGGCGCTGCGTGGGCCGCCAGAAACCTTGGCCAACACGCTTCCTCATCTCGTGCTCGCCGCGCAATGCTGATGCCGGGGTGATCGAACCGAAGAACACGAGAATTTTGCCGCCCAAGGGCTTTATGGGCGTCGTGAAGAATCGCGCGATGCGGTTGCGCGGAAGGCAGACGAGCGAAAACGGCACGCACCACTCGGCCGGCCAGAACGTCGCCTCGTCGACAGCCTTTGTGAGAAAGTTCTGCTCTTTCGAGCCGTATTTCCCGATGATCTCATCCTCGGGCGTCGCATAGAAGCGTTCGAGGACGGCCTTCTCCATACCTATGAAGAATCGCAGAATCGAGCTGTTGCCGTAACCCAAATGCGGGTCTTTCCACTCGCGCACGATCAGGAAGCGGCCGGGCAGCTCGAAAAACGGATCGATACTGTCTACGATCACGAGATCGACATCGAGGAACAGCGTCATCCCTTCGAGGCCGCCGAGGCCGTGCTGCATGAGGCCGAGCTTGGGCCAATACTTACCGATGCGGCCAGCGTCGAAACGCACCTCGGGCAAAGGTTGGCACTCGACCTCGGGACGTATTCCGGTCGTGTCGTCGGTGAAGCAGACGAAACGGATCTTCCAGGTCGTATTGCGCGAGACCATGCCATAGAGGCGGTTGACCCACTCCGGGCCGTAGCGGGTGCCCCACTTCATGCACACGACATTGGCCGTGCGACTGGCCTGGGCCGCATCGAATGCCGCCCGCCAGTCGGGAGCCTTGGCTTCATCTGTCATGGAGGAACTGGCCCTGAGAATGATCTACGCGGCCGCTGCACGCGATGCCGTACGGACAGCCTTATACCTATCCGGATAGCTTACCGGACAAGCTTCGTCCGGGCCGATCATGCGACGGAGGTTCGCAGCTCTCCGATGTGCTCCACCCAGGCGCGCATCGTCTGCCCCGGCTTCAAGAAGGTATCACTTTCCGCCCCGGTTCCCGCCGGCGTGCCGGTCAGGACGAGATCGCCGGGCAGCAGGGTCGCGTAGGTGGACAGGTGCGAGATCTGTTCGGCCACGGAGAAGATCATCTGGGAGGTCGACGAATCCTGCTTGAGCCGATCATCCACCCACAGCTTCATTTGCAACTTCTGCGGATCTGGGATGTCGCGGGCCGGCACGATCCAGGGTCCGATGGGGCAACTTCCGTCGAAGCCCTTCATGCCGAGAAAATCCGTCTTGAACAACGAGCCGTCCGGCACGTTCGGGCGCTTCATGAAAGAACGATCGCGCACGGAGATGTCATTGCCGATGGTGTAACCGGCCACGTAGTCCAGCGCTTCGCCGACACCAACCTGACGCGCGGGCTTGCCGATCACAGCGACCAGTTCGACCTCCCAATCGATATTCGAGGCGTATGTTGGTAGCGCCACGACAGCGCCTGGCGCGGCGATGGTCTGCCGTGTGGGTTTGAGAAAATGGTACGGTTTCACATTCAGCTCGCGCGGGTCTGGCTCGGGCGGAATACCTAATTTGGCGGCCATCGCCATCATGTGATCCTTGAAGTTGGCGGCAGCGCAGTAGATCGCAATGCCCTCGGCCACGGGCGCGGCCAGGGAAACGTCAGCGAGCGCGCCAATCCTCGACTTGCTCGCGACACCAGGTGTAAGCCGCGCCAACTCGAGCTCGAGGACGTTCCAATCCGCCAGCACCTTGCCGAGGTTCGCATGCCCTGCAGTACCGGTGATTGTCGCGAAATCATGAACGTCGTCGCCCCAAAGGAGCCCAGTCCGGACTTCGCCGGCGCCGGCGCGATACGACAGCAGTGGATAACCCATGCCAAAAAATCCTTCGCAATTCGATTTATTCGACGTCGCCTTGGCCAGGAAACGGGCGGGCCCGCTCTTTTGTCCTAGAGCATCATCCGACCTGACGGAATCTGGTTTCGCTATTCGCCGGTCGGATAATGCTCTCGAACACCCCTGCGGCAGCACCGCCGGCCCCCGTCGAGCCCTCGCCTACTGATGCAGATGCGCAACGGACGCCTTGGACCTGCTGCACAACGCTCAATATTAGGAAGTTGTTAGCCATCACTGCATAGCGTCGGCATCCTCAGTTCACTCCGAGGCTTTGCCATGACAACGCTCCGACTTATGGCGATCGACGCGATCTGCCAGCGCGGCAGCATCCGCGATTCCGACGTGGCAACGCTGCGTCGGGCGTTCGCACTCGAAACCCAGCTTGGCGCTGGCGATATCGAGGCGCTCTTTCGCGCTCACAATCTGGCGCGTGTGAAAGACCCGAGCTGGGCGGACTTTTTCATCGAGACTTTGACCGACTACGTCGTTCGGGAGCTCGAACCCTCCGGTTACGTCACGGCTGCGCATGCAGGCTGGCTGATCGCGCGCGTGACGAGTGCGGGGCGCATCCGCTCGAAGACCGAGCACGACCTCATCCTCAACGTGATCGACAAGGCTCGCTGGATTCCCGAAAGTCTGATGGTTTTCGCCCTCGGCCAGATCAGGGACGCCGTAATCACAGGTGAGGGACCTCTGCGGGCTGCGTCCGGCAGTGGCGCAGGCTCGATTACATTGGCCGAAGTCGAGCAGATCCGCGCGCTTTTGTTCGCCTACGGCAACGAAGGCCCGCGCGCAATCTCACAGGTAGAAATCGACCTCCTGCTGGACATCGAGGCAGCGGTGGCCGTTCACAAGTCCGCCGGCAATACGGAAAGCGAGACATCTCCGATCGACGCCTGGCCGATCGAGGCATGGCAAGACCTGATCGAGAAAGCCACGGCCAGTGCGGCCCTGGCAGCCTCCGGGTATGCCGGACCTTCACGTGAGGAGGCCCTCAACGAGGCGCGGCCACTGTTCAATCTCGGGACCAACGACCCGATCACCCCAGAGCAATTGCGCACCGGGCGGGTGTCGATGGGAGCGGCGGCGCAGGGCGGTCTCGTTTCACAGTACCGGACGCTTCCGGTTGAGGCGCGGGCGATGCTGAGACTAGAACTCCAGCGCATCGAGATCATCACAGGGGAAGCGGTCGCCATGGCAGATGCCACGCGTCTCGCCGCTCGCCTCGCCGAAGAACCGCTACGCAACGGACCGGCCGCACGAGTCGTCGAAGCACTAACGGCTGCCAATTTCGCGCTGGCATCCGCACTTGCCCCTGGCATGACCAGGGATATCCGCAGATCGTCATTCCACGCTGCCTGATCGGCGTTCACGCGGTATTCCCCTCGAACGGCCATCTAATTGATCCGCCAACGACCTTCCCCGGTTGCGTCGGCTACAAGCAATCCGTTGATAATGTCTTCTGATCGCGACCCGTATTGGCTTTGCGAGGCCGGTATCTGTATTTTGGTTCGGGATTGCCCGGATCGAGCCGCTGACGGCTGAGGCCGGGCGGCGGAAGCGTACGATCACTGGGAAACTCACACAATGCTGAAGCCGATGCTCAAAAACGTTGGCAAGAAGCAACGGGCGTTCCTCGCCAACCCATCGATGTCGCAGGGCCGCGAGCTCCTGTTCACCCTCGGCCCCGCCGTAGTGGCGGTGATCGCCGCGTTCTACCTCGCGACGGTTTTCATGCCGCCGCCCCCACCCAAGGAAGTGACTATTTCCACCGGCGCCGACACCGGCGGATACTTTGCCTTCGGCAAGCGCTACGCGGAAGTTCTCGCGCGCGCCGGCGTCAAGCTCAACGTGCGAACGTCGGCCGGTTCAATCGAGAATCTCGAACGGCTGCAGAACCCCTCTTCAGGAGTATCGATCGCGCTGTTGCAAGGTGGCATCGGAAATAGTCAGGTGGCGCCGGGACTGCTTTCTCTAGGCCGCATGTTCCACGAGCCGCTGTGGATATTCTATCGCGGCCCGGACATCGAGCGGCTGGCCGACCTCAATGGCAAGCGGCTCGCCGTGGGCGTCGAAGGCAGCGGCACGCGCGTACTGGTCAACGATATCCTGAAGGCGGGCCAGATCACGGCAAACTCGGCGACGCTGCTGCCGGTTAGCGGTCAGGCTGCCGTCGATGCGCTGAAAAAGGGGGAGCTCGACGTCGTGTTCCTCGCGCTCGCGCCGCAGGCCCCGCTGATCCAGACCCTCGTGCGCGACAACGACGTAAAGTTGATGAACCTGACGCAATCCGAAGCGCTGACGAAGCTGTTCCCGTATCTTGCGAGGTTGACGGTCCCTCAAGGCGTGTTCGATCTCGCCCGCAACATTCCCGATCGCGACATCTCGCTGGTGGCGCCTCAGGCGGTGCTTGTCGCACGGAACACGCTCCACCCCGCCATCATCGCGCTGCTGGCCGAGGCAGCTCAGGGAGTCCACGGCAAACCGAGCCTGTTTGCAAAGGCGGGCGAATTCCCGACCCAGACGGATCCCGAATTCGAAATGGATCCTGACGCGCTGCGCTATTACAAGTCCGGACCGACGTTCTGGAAGCGCTTCCTGCCCTATTGGATCGCCAATCTCGTTGAACGCGCCATCGTCTTCCTGGTGCCGTTGTTGACGGTTCTTATCCCGCTCGGGAAGGTGCTACCCGCCCTCTACAAGTGGCGCTTCCGGCAGCGGCTGCTGCTCTGGTACGGGCGCCTCAAGGAGGTTGAGGAAGACGTAGCCGATGTCGTGCCCGGCCCTGAGGGGAAGAACGCGGCGGCGACGCTACACACCCAACTCGACAATATCGACGACGCCGTCGGCAAGCTTCCCGTACCGATCCAGTTCGCCGAGCAGTTCTATCAATTGCGCAACCACCTCGACCTCGTGCGCGAGCGGTTGAAGCAGAAGGTGGCGTGAAGCGCCTGCAAGGTTCTGGTGTGCGGTTCAGAAGCCCACCGCCGATTTCGGTTATTGCGTCGCGCCGCTCGCGATCAACCGAAAGAACGCCTCGACGCGGGCGCGATCGTGAAATTCGTTGACCCGCGCGAACATTCCGCCCCGCACCCAGATCACGACGCGCATTTTGCCCTCGATCTCCTCGCCGGTCGCGATATGGCGGAAGCGGTAGGCGATGCTCGCGTGCAACTCGTCTCCATTGAGCGCCGCGTGCTCCAGGCGATAGAAGGGCATGTCGAACAACGACACGATCATTTCCCAGCGCTTGCGAACCTGGGACTTGCCGATAGTGACGCCGGCGAACGGCACCACCTCGCGATCGACGTGCAGTGCGTAAATCACATCGTCGGAGAAGGACGCGAGCGCCCGGTCCAGGTCCCTTACGGCGTAGGCCTCCGCGAACTCGTACAACAACGCCACGCTGTCTGACCGCATGACTTTCCGATTCCCTGCTGCCGGCGCCGCGGATCTATTATGGCGCGTTCGAGCGACACGTTAGAGCCATACAGGGTGTAATGATATGGGGACTGATGGTCTGGGGGCACGACAGTTCGTCTCATCTGCAGCGAAATAGGTGCGGCCGGCGGGCGGCATCACCGCGGCTGGCCCGGCCAGGCCTCGACGAGATCCTTGGCTTCCTTGAGGCCGATGCCGAGGTCGGTCCTGACACGCACGATGGCGTCGATCTTCTTGCCGTCGCGTAGAAGCGCGGTCACGGCCGCCGTCGTATCCTGCTGAATGTGCGATTTGTGCTGGCGCAACTCCGCTTCATACGCCTTCCGTTGACGGTCGCGCTCGATCGGGCTTTTCGCGGTGAGGCGGCCTAGGACGAAGCCCACAAACAGGGCTCCCAGCACGAGCAGCCAATTGGTCGTGAGTTCCTGCACGGTGGGGCCTTGGGTTGGTTTGGTCGAACCATCCGCCACCATCGCACAAGCAGTTCAGGTTGCAAGCCGAAGCCTCAAGCTCCCGACCGGCCGGTCTTGCGGGCGCGGCCGCGGCGACGCTTTTCGTCCTTGTCGGCGACCTCGACCGTACGGACGGGGATCAGTCCCGTGTGGTCCGGCCCCTTCCGCACGCCGGGGTCAGACCCTGCGGGTCTGACCTCACTTGCCACGCTCGCCGAAGCTCCCGGGGTCAGACCCGCAGGGTCTGACCCCTTGCGGGTCGGGATCGCGCGGCCGGCAGGTACTTCGGTGCGTCCCACGGTCATCTCGTCGAGCGCGGGCTTGTGCGGGCGGTTGGCTGAAGCAGCTTGTGGCCGCCCCTCACCCCGACCCTCTCCCCGTGAAGAACGGGGCGAGGGAGAGGAAGGGTCTGACACCTTTTCCGGCGGCAAATTCCCGGCGGCGCCATATTTGCGCGCGGCTTTCGATGCGCCTGCACGATCTTCGATCGCGGTCTGGCTGGCGAGAGGATCATCGGCGATTGCCAGCTCCGTCTCGCGCAATCGCTTGACCTCGTCGCGCAGCCGGGCGGCCGTTTCGAACTCGAGGTCGGCTGCGGCTTCACGCATCTTCTTCTCGAGATCGGCAATGACGGCTCCGAGGTTGTGGCCGACCAGCGTGGTTCCGGCCTCACCTGCGATGCCGGCATCGACCGTCACGTGATCCGCCTCGTAGATCGAGGACATGACGTCGTGGATGTTGCGCTTGATCGACTGCGGCGTGATGCCGTTGGCCAGGTTATACGCCGTCTGCTTCTCGCGGCGCCGGTTGGTTTCGGCGATGGCCCGCTCCATCGAGCCGGTCATGCCGTCGGCATAGAGGATGACCTTGCCGTCGACGTTGCGCGCGGCGCGGCCGATGGTCTGGATCAGCGAGGTTTCCGAACGCAGGAAGCCTTCCTTGTCGGCATCGAGGATCGCGACGAGGCCGCACTCTGGGATGTCCAGGCCCTCGCGCAGCAGGTTTATGCCGATCAGCACGTCGAACGCGCCGAGCCTGAGATCGCGGATGATCTCGATACGCTCCAGCGTCTCCACATCGGAGTGCATGTAGCGTACGCGGATGCCGGCTTCGTGCATGTATTCGGTCAGATCCTCGGACATGCGCTTGGTCAGCGTCGTTACGAGCGTGCGATAGCCCTTTTTCGCGACCTGCCGGACTTCGTCCAGGAGGTCGTCGACCTGCGTCTTCGCCGGCCGGATGAAGATCTCGGGATCGATCAGGCCGGTGGGGCGAATGACCTGCTCGGCGAAGGCGCCGCCGGTCTGTTCGAGTTCCCAGCCGCCGGGCGTCGCGGACACGAACACCGACTGCGGCCGCATCGCTTCCCATTCCTCGAAGCGCAAGGGGCGATTGTCCATGCACGAGGGCAGGCGAAAGCCGTATTCGGCGAGAGTCGCCTTGCGGCGGTAGTCGCCGCGGAACATTCCGCCGATCTGGGGAACCGTGACGTGGCTCTCATCGGCGAACACGAGCGCGTTGTCGGGCAGGTATTCGAACAGCGTCGGCGGGGGATCGCCGGGCTGGCGGCCCGTTAGATAGCGCGAGTAGTTTTCGATGCCGGAGCAGCTTCCCGTCGCCTCCATCATCTCCATGTCGAAAGTGGTGCGCTGCTCCAGCCGCTGCGCCTCCAGCAGCTTGCCGACCGCGTAGAGCTCATCCAGTCGCGTCTTCAGCTCTGATTTGATCGACTTGATCGCCTGCTGCAGCGTCGGCTTGGGCGTGACGTAGTGCGAGTTGGCGTAAACCTTCACGAGTTCCAGCTCGTCGGCCTTCTGGCCAGTCAACGGGTCGAACTCGGTGATGCTCTCGATCTCGTCGCCGAACATCGAGAATCGCCACGCGCGGTCTTCCAAATGCGCCGGGTACAATTCAATCGTGTCGCCGCGCACACGGAAGGTGCCACGGTGGAAATTGCCGTCGTTGCGGCGATAGTGCAGCGCCACGAAATCCGACAGAAGCTGTCGTTGCGACAGGCGGTCCCCGACCTTCACCGTGAACGTCATTGCGGTGTAGGTCTCGACCGAGCCGATGCCGTAAATGCACGACACGGAAGCCACGATGATCACGTCATCACGCTCCAGCAGCGAACGCGTCGCAGCGTGGCGCATCCGATCGATCTGCTCGTTGATCGAGCTTTCCTTCTCGATGTAGGTGTCGGTCCGCGGTACGTACGCTTCCGGCTGATAGTAGTCGTAGTACGACACGAAATACTCGACCGCGTTGTCTGGAAAAAAGCTCTTGAACTCTCCATAGAGCTGCGCTGCCAGCGTCTTGTTGGGCGCGAGGATCAGCGCCGGTCGCTGCGTCTCCGAGATCACGTGCGCCATCGTGAAGGTCTTGCCGGAACCCGTCACGCCCAGTAGGACCTGATTGCGCTCCCTTTCCTTCACACCCGACACCAACTCCGCAATCGCGGTGGGCTGGTCGCCCTTCGGCGTGTACTCCGAGACGAGATTGAAACGGATGCCGCCTTCCGATTTCTCGGGCCGTGGGGGACGATGCGGCGTGAATTGCTGTGCAGTCCCGGCCACGATCGGATGGCTCGCCATCATCGGCTGGCGCGCGAGTATCTCCTTGGCCTTGTCGGTGCGCACCTCCGGCCGCTGCAGCAGGGCTTCCAGGCCGGCTGTCACGCTGAACGTTTCCGACGAGGGCATCAGCGCCTGATTGCGGAGCGCGGGCAGCGAGCTGTTGATCGCGGAATAACCCAGCGGCCCCGACGCCGTGAACGACGCCTGCGGTGCTTCGCCGAAGCCGGGTGTGCCGGCATTCGTCTCCACCGGCGGGGGAGCCGGCTTGCCGGAGCGGACCCTGGAAGGGCGCGGCTTGGGCGTTGCTTCAGATTTGGGGGCGCGTGCCATGAGGCGAATATGGCGCGGATAGCCGCGGGGTCAAGGGTCGCAAAAACCGCCGGTGGAGCGTGAAATCGAGAGGGAGTTCGCGGCGAGGCGTCCTGGCCGAACAGCCGCCAGACCACACGTCCACCTGCTCAACAAGTTGCCTGAACCGTCAGGCAACTGTCAGGCGCTGATACCACATCGCAAAAGCTGTTGTACCGGTGCTTGCGTTGTCCCGACTCATGCATCGGCGTAGCGGTGGACAGGAAACCAGGTAGTGCCCCAACACGTGGTGTAAGCCCACAGGCATGATCCGGAGCGCCGCGGCTCGGATTGTCAGGCGGCCGGGATTGCCGGCGGCCTGACGGTGGCATCATCGCAGAAGCCGGCCATCGTTTC
>CANJPN010000225.1 GCA_947475855.1 Bradyrhizobiaceae bacterium | reverse complement strand
GCTGGCGCCGCATGATCGAGCGCGACGGACACGAGCTCACGCCGCGATCCTGTCTGGCTGGCGCCTTGGCTTAGAGGATAGCGCTACATTGGAACGGAACAGAGCCTTCTTGATCCGTGAACACGTAGACGATGTTGGGCGGACCCGACCTGCTCGGGCGTCGCGTGGGCGCCGTCGACGACCTGGAACCGGATCTGTTCTCTCTTTTCTGGGCAAAGGCTTCGCCCGGTAAAGTATTGGCTGAGATTGCAGCTCCGACAGCACCGGCGATCTTGGCGAAATCACGCCGTGAAGGTTTGGAGCCATGGTCCGTATTGCTCATATTGGCCTCTTTCTGTTCGCCAATGCGTTGCAGTTCTGCGTGCAAGTCCTTTCAACGGAAAATCGAAGCTACTTGCCGGAATCATTTGCATCTACGTCAGTATTGTTCAGAATGGTGGTCGCTGTTCAAAAAAGAGCCTGCGACGAGAGTGTGCACCGTTGGCACAAGGGGGGCGGGATGTTCGCCGAGCAAATTGCCAAGTTCGACGATACTGAGGAGCTGTCACGGTCTTTGCGCAACGCCGATGTTCGAGCGATGCAGATCAACAGAGGAGGATTTCGCGCCGTACTGAAACGTCGTTTCAGTGATGGTTGGAACTTTCAGTTTATCAACTTCCTCGAAGGTGTCTCATCGTGCGCCGGTGGGGCCGCTCCCGACCGCCATGTATTCGTTGTGCCCTTGGAGACGGTGCCCGGCTGCCGATTGCTGGGTGGCGAACTCTCCGATGCAAGCATCGGTGTTTACGCGCCGGGCGGGGAGCACGCGTGTATAACGCGCGGCGGACTTGTTGAAGCCGTCGTGGCACCGCCGTCAAGTCTGTTGGCCTCTGCCATAGAAAACGGCGATTACCTGGAGCTTCCCCAATGGGGAGCGCGACACTCCATTGTGTCTGAGGCCAAGCTAAACCAATTCCGCACCGTCCTGAGGCGGTTGCAGGCGATTGGCGCCGAGCAGACGGCTTCCGCTGCGATAATGCGGAGCCTCAACGACAGCCTCGCGACGGGTCTTATCGCCTTGATCAGCGAGCCAGAAGACAATCACAGCATGGGACGGACGCCCATGCCGCGCCGCCCCATCCTGAACAAGATCGGTGACTTGATGAATGAGCGAGAGGGCGAGATCCTCTTCGCATCCGAGTTGGCCGCCAGGGCTGGTGTCAGCCACCCGACATTGCAACGCGTGTTTCTGGAGTGGTTCGGCCTTCCACCCGCCCGCTACCTCATGCTGCGCAGACTGTATTTGGCCCGAGGCAGACTACGCAGCGGAGCGTACTCGACCGTCAGCGAAGTAGCGGAATCTTGCGGGTTCGTGGAACTCAGCCGGTTTGCAAAGCGCTATAAAGCCGTCTTTGGCGAGCTTCCCTCCCAGACGCTGGGTTCCAGGAAGTAGCTGCCTTGCCAAGCGCTACTTTCGGGCGGCTGGCGGCGGTCCGAAGGGGATCGTCACCTGGAGCAGACCCATATCGCCTTTGAGACGGTTCTCCACATTGAATTCGTGCATCCACTTTATCGACGTCATTATGGGGAGCTGACCCGCCATGATAGTGTAGTTCAACTGTGGACCGATGGCGCTGACACGGCCCTTGAAGTCGCCCAGTTTGGCGCCGGCCCCGCTGTCTCCCGTCAACTGCTGGTAGTGGTAGCCGGTAACGCCGATAGCCAACTGCTTCGAGAAGTTCTGCATGGCTGCCAGCTCGAGGTGGAAGTCGGTGCCAGACTTGTAGTCCGTGGCCGTATTCTCGGTGTTGAATGTCACGCCCGCGGCGGCTGAAAGCTCTACGCCCGTCTTGAGATCAAGATAAGTCACAGCTCCCGTGAAGTCGAAGGCCCAGTGATTGAAGCCGATGTTGGCCAGACGTCCCGTGTCCCACACACCGATCGGCACGTTGATCAAAGTGCCGACGTTCCAGTGCAGATTGCCCTGATGCCAGCCGATGAAGGCGCCGAGGATGGGATCACCGAATCCTCCCCTGCTATCGGTTAGACTGCGGTGAGCGCCGATAGAAAGGGTCTGAGAAAGTGCTGGGATCGTAAGGCTCGCAACTGCGTCGACGCCCGCGTTTACGCTCTTCCAGCCGATTGGAGTAGAAAGGGACAAGCCGAAATTGCCGCCAAGCACTTGTCCCGGTGCCACCCAGACGGCGGTTGGAATGTTGTAGTAGGCTTGGCCGTCGACATTGATAGACGCGTTGACGTTGAGTGATACGCCATTGGAATCCCGCGCTCCTGTCCTTGGCAGCGTGACGCCCAAGGCAGCCTTCCCAGCAGCGCTGCCGGCGTAGAAGTAGTTGGAATCAGACACGTAGGTGCCGGGCATCGGCGTGTAGCCGGCCATCGAGCCCTTGGAGCCTAACAAGTAGAAGCTCGTCGCACTTTCAGTGGCTTGCGCGACGTTTGAAGCGCAGCAGAAGGCTGCTAGCACTGCCAGTTGAACGTGGAGTCGGGGCAGCGGGCTCAAAAGCATCGCGATATATCCCTAGGTTTAAGAGTGGTCGCAATGACGCAGCGAATCTGGTCGAAGAATCACGTCCGAAGCCTATCCGTTAGGCTAAGGCCACCCGGGGTCGTTAATGCAGAATTGATCAGATATTGAACGACAGCCAGTGATGTTGCCGGGCCGCCACAGCTGCTCGATGGAGGCTTGAGGAGGTTCGATTGACCTTCGCACTTGCGCGCACTTTGAATCGGCGCCGGTCACGGGCCGAAAGCAGGAGTTGGCGGCGGCTGGCGACCGAGACTGGCTCCGGCATCGCCTGTCGCGGCCTTACCCCGCCACCAGCAACGCACCAAGGCCGATGCCGCCGACGATGATGCGCCACCAGCCGAACAGTGCGAAGCCGTGGCGGCTGACGTAGTCGAGCAGGAATTTCACGACGACCAGGGCGGACAGGAATGCGACGACGAAGCCCAGCGTGATCATCGTGACGTCGCTGGTGTCGAGCGTCTTCCAGTTCTTGTAGAGATCATAGGCGAAGGCCCCTGCCATCGTCGGCATGGCGAGGAAGAACGAGAACTCGGCAGACGCCCGCTTGTCCGACCCGAGCAGCATCGCGCCGACGATCGTCGAGCCGGAACGAGAGACGCCGGGGATCATTGCCACGCATTGGCACAGGCCGATCAAGAACGCTGTCTTCAATGGGTAATCCATTACGTCGTGGTAGCGCGGCGTGAATTCCATGCGATCGACCCAGAGCAGGACGAAGCCGCCGAGTATCAGCGCAATGCAGATCAGGATCGGTACCTCGAACAGCATCTTGATCGCCCCATGCATAATCGCGCCAATCACGGCTGCGGGCAGGAATGCGATGAGAATGCCGAGCACGAAGCGCTGCGTGCGCTGATCGGAGGGCAGAGCGATCAGCAGGCTCAGGATCTTCCAGGCATAGACGGACAGAATTGCCAGGATCGCGCCGAGCTGGATCAGTACCTCGAACGTCTTCCCGGGCGATCTGAAACCCAGGAAGTGGCCTGCCAAGAGCACGTGGCCGGTCGATGAGACCGGAATGAACTCGGTTGCTCCCTCGATCAGGCCGAGGATGATTACTTGCCAGGTCTGCATATCTTGGGGAGCCTCGTGGTCCGTCGCGAGGGGCAACTCGCCGGGGTGTGCGGGTGCCCGTTTAGCAGAATTCGGACGTCGGGGTAGTCGCGCCTGGGCAACGTGCACAGTCGTATCTGCTGTTCAAAATCCGGGTAATCGAACGATTTGATTGCTGTGCAGGGGGGGATCTGCCGGCGAGACGTTGGCGCGCTCGTTCACTGCATTTAGCACTCTTGCCTTGACAGTGCTAACAGTGCGCAACATATAGCCCGTAGCAAGTGTCGTCTTGGTTAGGCGCTTTGTCGTGCGATTGGCGCGACGCTTGCTAGCACACTTCCTAGAACATTTGGCCGCTCGCCTGCGGCCGGATTTATGCCGGGCCTTCGCGGCTTTTACAGTCAACTCGATACCACAAGGTCGATCTCATGAAATTTCGTCCCCTGCATGACCGCATCGTCGTCAAGCGCGTCGAGGAGGAGACCAAGACTGCCGGCGGAATCATCATTCCGCAGACCGCACAGGAAAAGCCGATCCAGGGCGAGGTTATCGCGGCTGGCCCCGGCGCCCGCGACCAGACCGGCAAGCTCGTGCCGCTCGATGTCAAGATCGGCGACAAGGTGCTGTTCGGCAAGTGGTCTGGCACCGAGGTCAAGATCGACGGCAAAGACGTCGTTATCATGAAGGAATGCGACGTTCTCGGCATCATCGAAGGAAAGGTCTCGGTTCGCGCCGCAGCCTGAAGTCAAGAATGGGCGAATGGCCAGTCGCGAATGGCGAATGGACCTACCGCTCGCCGTTTACCACTCGCCATTCGCCCACCAAGTTTATCCAAATCTAAAGGATCCAATCCAAATGGCAGCCAAGGACGTACGGTTTTCCCAGGATGCGCGCGAGAAGATGCTGCGCGGCGTCGACATTCTCGCCAATGCGGTTCGCGTGACGCTCGGCCCCAAGGGCCGCAACGTCGTGCTCGAGAAGAGCTACGGCGCGCCGCGTGTGACCAAGGACGGCGTCACCGTCGCCAAGGAGATCGAACTCGAGGACAAGTTCGAGAACATGGGCGCCCAGATGGTGCGCGAAGTTGCCTCGAAGACCGCCGACCAAGCCGGCGACGGCACCACCACGGCGACCGTGCTCGCCCAGTCGATCGTGCGTGAAGGCTTGAAGTCGGTTGCCGCCGGCTCCAACCCGATGGACCTGAAGCGCGGCATCGACAAGGCCGTCAACGCCATCGTCGAAGAGCTGAAGGCCAACTCCAAGAAGGTCACCTCGAACGAGGAAATCGCTCAGGTCGGCACCATCTCGGCCAATGGTGACAAGGAAATCGGCAAGATCATCGCAGAAGCGATGAAGAAGGTCGGAAACGAAGGCGTCATCACGGTCGAGGAAGCCAAGAGCCTCGAGACCGAGCTCGACGTCGTCGAGGGCATGCAGTTCGACAGAGGCTACATCTCGCCGTACTTCATCACCAATGCCGACAAGATGATCGTGGATATGGAGAACCCCTATATCCTCATCCACGAGAAGAAGATCACGTCGCTGCAGCCGCTGCTGCCGATTCTCGAGGCGGTCGTGCAGGGCTCGCGCCCGTTGCTGATCATTTCGGAAGAAGTCGAGGGCGAGGCGCTCGCCACGCTGGTCGTCAACAAGCTGCGCGGCGGCCTCAAGGTCGCGGCCGTCAAGGCTCCGGGCTTCGGTGATCGCCGCAAGGCGATGCTCGAGGATATCGCGATCCTCACCGGCGGTACGGTGATCAGCGAAGATCTCGGGATGAAGCTCGAGAACGTCGCGCTCAACATGCTGGGCAAGGCGAAGAAGATCACGATCGACAAGGACAACACCACGATCGTCAACGGCGGCGGCAAGAAGGCAGACATCGAGGCCCGCGTCGGTCAGATCAAGTCGGAGATCGAGAACTCGACCTCTGAGTACGACAAGGAGAAGCTGCAGGAGCGGCTGGCGAAGCTCGCCGGCGGCGTGGCCGTGATCAAGGTCGGCGGCGCCACCGAGATGGAAGTCAAGGAGCGCAAGGATCGCGTCGACGACGCGCTGCATGCGACCCGCGCTGCCGTTGAAGAAGGCATCGTTCCTGGCGGCGGCGTCGCGTTGCTGCGGGCCATCTCCGCGCTCGACAAGATGCGCGCCGAGAACGAAGACCAGAAGATCGGTATCCAGATCATCCGCAAGGCGCTTCAGTCGCCGGCACGGCAGATCTTCAACAACGCCGGTGAGGATGGCTCCGTCATCGTCGGCAAGATCCTCGAGAACAACAAGTTCGCGTTCGGCTTCAATGCCCAGACCGGCGAATACGGCGACCT
Organism: Bradyrhizobiaceae bacterium; assembly: GCA_947475855.1. Taxonomy (GTDB): domain Bacteria; phylum Pseudomonadota; class Alphaproteobacteria; order Rhizobiales; family Hyphomicrobiaceae; genus CAMDPA01. The sequence goes on along the minus strand of CANJPN010000225.1, from coordinate 3,303 downwards.
CGTCGCCCAGGGCGTGATCGATCCGACCAAGGTCGTTCGTTGCGCGCTGCAGGACGCGGCTTCCATCGCCGGCCTGCTGATCACAACCGAAGCCATGATCGCTGATCGTCCGTCGAAGGACGGCGGCGGCATGCCGGGCGGAATGCCGGGCGGCATGGGTGGTATGGGCGGAATGGGTGGCATGGGCGGCATGGACTTCTAATCGTCGAACCGGTTCGGCGCAGAAGTGCGCCAGATCGGTTCGAGTTACGGCGCACTAGCGCCGGACCGCGGTCGCGGTCTCGACCGGCGAAAAGGCCGGTCGGGTTCCGGGATCGTCGTTTTTCGGGACTCTTTGCACGAGGGGGCGGGACCGCAGGGTCCGGCCCCTTTTTGTTGCGTGCGCACTGATCGCGGGCTGAGTTAAAGTCTTCGCCGAAATGCCGTTGCTTTGAACGCGATGAGGTATCGATGACCAATATCGATCGCGCGATTGCCTTCCTGCAGATGGCGGGACGGGGTGAGGCTCGCAAAGCCTTCGAAACCTACGTCGCGAGAGAGTTCGTGCATCACAACGTCTACTTCAAAGGTGACCGGCTATCGTTGCTGGAAGCAATGGAGTTGGCGCATCGGACCAGTCCCAACAATTCCGTCGATGTGAAGAGGGTCTATCGGGACGGTGAGACCGTGATCACTCATTCGCTGGTAACGCGGGAGGCTGCACCCGTCGCCATAGCCGTTGTTCACATCTTTCGCTTCGAGAACGATAAGATCGTCGAACTCTGGGATTGCGGTCAGCCGTTACCGGAGACGTCGCCCAACGCCAACGGTCCATTCTAGCGGAATGATGATAGAATGAGATGGTCACACCGTTCGCCTTCCTTATGAGCACCGCCCATGTTCATCACCTTCTTCAACGAACTGAAATCCGCCGGTGTACCGGTGTCGGTGAAGGAATACCTTGCGCTGATGGAGGGTCTGCAGGCCGACATTCCAGAGTCGCGCGTGGAGGACTTCTACTATCTGGCGCGCACCATTCTGGTGAAGGACGAGCGGCACCTCGACAAGTTCGATCAGGTGTTCGGGCACGTCTTCAAAGGTCTCGAGCTGATGAGCGAAACGCTCGAGGCCAAGATCCCTGAAGAGTGGCTCAAGGTGATGTCCGAGCTGAACTTGTCCGAGGAGGACAAGCAGAAGATCGCCGAGCTCGGCGGCTGGGACAAGATCATGGAGGAGCTGAAGAAGCGCCTCGAAGAGCAGAAGGGCCGGCACCAGGGCGGTAACAAGTGGATCGGCACGGGCGGCAAGAGCCCCTACGGCGCCTACGGCTATAACCCGGCGGGCGTGCGGATCGGGCAGGATAAGAACCGCAACTTCCGCGCGATCAAGGTGTGGGACAAGCGCGAGTTCAAGGATCTCGACGACAGCGTCGAAATAGGCACGCGCAACATCAAGGTGGCGCTGCGGCGGTTGCGTCGGTTCGCGCGTGAAGGGGCGGCCGAGGAACTCGACCTCGACGGCACGATCAAGGGCACCGCGCACAAGGGCTATCTCGACATCCGCATGCGGCCGGAGCGGCGCAACGCGGTGAAGGTGCTGATGTTTTTCGACGTCGGCGGCTCGATGGACTGGCACATCAAGCTGGCGCAGGAGCTGTTCTCGGCGGCGCGGACGGAGTTCAAGCACCTCGAATATTTCTACTTCCACAACTGTCCCTACGAGAGCGTGTGGCGCGACAATCATCGACGTCACGTCGACCGCACGAAGACGTGGGACGTGCTGCATACGTATCCGGCCGACTACAAGGTGATCTTCATCGGCGATGCCTCGATGAGCCCCTACGAGATCTCGGTCGCGGGCGGTTCCGTGGAGCACATGAACGAGGAACCCGGCGCGCTGTGGATGCGGCGGATCACGCAGGTCTATCCGAGTGCGATCTGGCTCAACCCGATCCCGGAAGAACACTGGGAATGGACGCCGTCGATCCGCATGATGAAAGAGCTGATGGAAGGGCGCATGTACGGCCTTACGCTCGACGGTCTCGACCGGGCGATGCGCGAGTTGATGCGGTAGGCGGCCTTACGTCGGCGGCTTGGGGTTAGCGGGGCCCTTCAGCACGTCGCGCACCTCCTCGTGCTTGAACAGCTCCTCCATCACGTCCTTCTCCCAATAGGCCGTGTGTCCGCCGGGAGGGGCGGGGATGTTCACGGGGAAGTTCGGGATCGAGTTCTCGATGTACGTGCCGACGAAATCGTCGATGCGGTAGACGTTGAGCCACTTCACGCGCTCGTCGCTGCTCAGCTCCACGAGGTTGGTCTTGTCGAACGGGTGGTAGAGCTGCGGGAAGTAGCGCTGGTAGACGTGCGTGATCGGCGAGCCGAATGTGATGACTGTGAGGCTCTCGACGCGTTCCAGCAGTCTCTTTCGCCAGTGCGCGCGCATCAAGGCGTCGAGCGTAATTACGGTACCCTGGCTGTGAGCGATGATCAGCAGGTTGGGCTTGTCGCCACGCGAAAGCAGAGCTTCGATCATTTCCTCGAAGCGATGCTCGATACGGCGGCGCACGGGAAAGTATATGGGCGCTGCTCCCATGCCGAAAAGGCCGCCGCGCCGCGGCCGCGGGGTGAAGTGGTTGACGACGTCAAGGATCAGCTTGGCGCCGTCGCGGATCAGGTGGGAGAGGAACAGGAAGCACAGGAGGAAGGCGATCACGCCGATGCGCGCGTACTCGGCACCTACGGAGATGTCGTGGTGATGGCGTGCCAGCACCCACTCGACCGGCGGAAGGATCGGTGCGAAGCCGATCGCTTTCAGCAGCAGGGCGAAAAGGACGCCCGGCACTACGACGATCAGAATTAGAACGAGCGTGACGTAGCCACCGGAGACGATGAGGCGCGGCCAGCTGAACCACCTCGGCTTCGTCTCACCGGGCAGAGGAGCGAATTTTGCGAGGTCGACGCGGCGGCAAAACAGCCGCCAAACCACGCGGCCCGCCGGCAGCAACATCACCAGCAGGGCTGTGGTGGTCAGGAAGATCAGGAAGAGGGCCTCGAACCACATCACGGGATAGGTGTCGGAATAGAGGCGGTCCTTCATGAAGCTGGGCCGCTCGGCGGGAGGCTGCTGGAGCGGAATTTGGAGTGTTTCGATCTTGCCGCTCATCCAGCTCGACGGCGTCAACCATCCTTTCCAGTCAGTCCACGTCACACCCGTGATTGAGATCGTGGTTTCGCGCTGGCTGGTGTCCAGGAACTGTGTCATGGCGGCAAAGGTCGCGAGGTTCTCCGGCCAGAGCAGTATGAGATTGATGATCCAGATGGTGAT
>CANJPN010000224.1 GCA_947475855.1 Bradyrhizobiaceae bacterium | reverse complement strand
CGGACTCATCGAGGGCATCAACAGCCTCGTCCAGGCCGCCAAGGCAAAGGCGCGCGGATACCGAAACCGCGAGACATTGAAGGTCGTCACCTACATGATCGCCGGCAAACTCGATCTCAGGCTACCCACTTGAAACGTCGGGGAGCCAAACTTCACGGCCGACTGGAACGGAACAGAGCCATCGAAAATGCTTGCAGCACTATCGGCCGCCGTACTTTTTGCGGCCCCTAACGTCGCGCCAGCCGCTGCTCAGGACTTTCCCTCGAAGTCGATCCGCATGATCGTGCCATTCCCACCGGGAGGTTTCCCTGACATTATTGGCCGAATGCTCGCGGCAAAGATGTCCGAAAGCCTAAGCCAGAACGTGCTGGTCGACAATCGCGGCGGTGCCAATGGAAATATTGGCATCGACATGGTCGCGAAGTCGCCGCCGGACGGCTACACCATCGTGCAAGCTCAGGTGTCCAATCTTGCCGTCAATCCTGCCCTCTACAAGTATATGCCGTACGACGCGCTGAAGGACCTTGCGCCGGTGGGTTTAGTGGCCACTGCGACGCAGGTGATGGTGACGGGGGCTGGCTCCGAGATCAAATCAGTGGCGGACATGATAGCCATAGCCAAGGCAAAGCCGAGCGGCCTGCTTTTCGCCTCTTCTGGAAACGGGAGCCTCGGGCATCTAGGTACCGAACTTATTCAGCTGCAGGCCGGAATCAAGTTTACCCACATCCCATACAAGGGCGCAGCGCCCGCTGTGATCGACGTGATGGGCGGGCGCGCGCATCTCTTCATTGCGGCTATGCCAACGGTGATTGGCCACGTGCGAGCCGGCAAGTTGCGTGCACTCGCCGTAACATCACTGACGAGGGCTGTCGAGTTGCCGGACGTCACGCCACTCAACGAGGCAGGGTTCCCCGGCTACGAGACCATCAATTGGCTGGCGGTGATGGGCCGCGCCGGAACACCCAATGCGATCATCGAGCGCCTGAACGCAGCTCTGAACAAGGCGCTGTCATCGGACGATCTGAAGGCCGGGTTCGAGAAGGAAGGCGCTGCCGTGTGGGTGAGCACGCCGGAACGGCTGGGCCAAGTTCTCGCTGCGGATCTCGCGAAGTGGCGTCGCGTGGTCATGAGCGCGGGCATCAAGATGGAGTAATTGTAACTTTTGCCCCCACTGGGGCGAGACGGCCGATTCAAAAGTATAAATTGCCAGTTCAAAAAGAGGTCAATGCATTCCGCCTACAATCGACAAAATCGCGAGTCTTTATTGCGGAATGCACATTATTGAATCGCTTTTGATCCTCAAGGGTCACCTATATGAGCGACCTAATTTTTTTAAATTGGGAAACAACGGGCTTCCCGCCATTTGATGGCGGTCGCCCCGATGCTTCGATTTCTGGCCCGTTGTCCCCTACGGTGCCATGACGTTCCGACCATACCCAGGCGCGATTCGGACGGTGATCCTCCATCGCAACGGAAGATATGGTCAACCCCGACCCATCCCTGCTTGTCACCGACTGTCAGCTATCCACCGACGAGCTGCCGAACTCCAAGTCCCGGCTCGCGTGAACGACGACTTTGAGTATTGGCCCAACGCGTCGAGCCGGCTTCGACTGCTTTGGGGCGGGTCCGCTCAACTCACCGCCGCGGCCTGACGCAACCCTTCGATCATCGAGGTCTTGAGCATGTAGGCGTAGAGCTGGTTGCGGTCGCGGACCAGCGCCTGCAAACCCGCCAGAATTTCGCGCCGCTTCGTGTCGTCGCGCTCACGCATGCGGGCGCGGTTGCGGTCGGACTGGGCGAGGATCTGTTCGCGCGCCATCGGTCGGCGGCGGCGATCATAGAGCGCGATACGACTGATATCGGCCCCCTTGACCATGACGTCGATGATGGCCGCCGACAGCTCGAACGCATCGTGGATACCGCCATTGAGCCCCATGCCGCCGGTAGGACTGTTGAGGTGAGCGGCATCGCCCGCGAGCCAGACGCGGCCATCTCCGTAGCGCGGCACGATCCGCTGATGCACGCGATAGGGGCGCTTCTCGATGATGTCGTAGCGCTGAGGCCGCGCGACGATCTCCTGCAACGAAGCCTCGATCGCGTCTTCCGTGAGTTGGTCGTCGATCGGCATATCCTCGCGCGGATAGATCGACACGCGCCAGCGGCCAGGCACCCGCAGCAGCGCGAAATTGCCGCCTGCCTTCCAACAGTAGGTGACGTTGGAAAGCCCCTCGAGGTGCTCATTGAACTGCACGGTGGTGGTCGCGAGCAGCGTCGTCTCGGGATAGGTCTCGCCCTCGAAGGGCAGGCCCAGCGCGTCGCGGATGGTCGAGCGTGCGCCATCGGAACCGATCAGGAATTTGGCGCGCAGTTGCTTCATTTCGGAGCCGCTGGTGTAGTCGACAACCACGCCCTCCTCGTCCTGACGGAAGCCCGTCGCCTTCGACGAGAACATCACGTTCACGTTGCGCTCGGCGGCGACTGCGTCGGCAATGGCGACGGCCAGTTTCCATTGCTCGCACTGCAGGCGATAGGGATGCTTCGTATCCTTCGAAAGAATGCCGAGATCGAACACCGCGCGTTCGCCCGTGGGGTGAAGGCGGATCTGCCAATCCGGACAAGGGATTCCTTCGGCAACCACCTTGGCGCCGAGCCCGACGCTATCCAGCATGTCGAGCGTGGGGGGATGGAACGTCGAGGCGCGCAGGTCGCGCGAGATCGCAGGCTCCTGCTCCAAGAGCACCACTGAAATGCCGGCGCGCGCCAGCAACAGCGCCGCTGTGAAACCGACTGGCCCGCCGCCTGCGACCACAACCCCGGTGTCGAACTTGGTCATCTCATTCGTTCCCCTTCACACACTGGCCCGCCCCCATCGTCGCAATCACCGGTCCAACCACAGCAGCGCCGACTGCGGCACGACGGCGGAAACTTTCGCGCCGATCTCGTGCAGAACGTCGCCTGACCGGAACGGCACGTCTATCAGTACCTCTTGATTGCCCAGCGTCAGACCGTAGCGCAGAGTCGCACCCAGGAACTCGCGATGAGCAACGCTCGACAGGAAATGCGCGTTGCTCGGTGAGGGGGGCGTGCAAGCAGGCACCAGCGAAACACTCTGGGGCCGGAAGACCAGTCGCCCATGGAGGGGGATTTTGGCCGAGCCTGGCAGCTCGATGCGCCCACCGCCGGGGATCTCGTAGGCGACGCCGGGCCCGTTGGAGACCAGCTTTCCGTCGATGATGTTCGCCGTGCCGAGGAAGCCCGCGACGAACAGATTCCCAGGGTGCTCGTAAAGTTGCATCGGCGTGCCGACCTGCTGCACCTCGCCGTTGTTCATCACGGCGATGCGGTCGCAGATCGTGTTCGCCTCTTCCTGGTCGTGCGTGACGAAAATCGTGGTGATACCCAGCCGCTTCTGCAATTCGCGCAGTTCGCGTCGAACCTCGACGCGGAGCTTCGCATCGAGATTCGACAGCGGCTCGTCGAGCAGCAGCACCTTCGGCTCGACGACAATGGTGCGGGCGAGCGCGACACGCTGTTGCTGGCCACCGGACAGCTCGGATGGGCGCCGGCCACCGAGGCCTGTCAGGCCGACCATTTCGAGGGCGGCCGCAACACGGGGACCAATCTCCTGCTTCGGGAGCCCGCGCTCTTCGAGGCCGAAGGCAACGTTGCGTTCGACCGTCATGTGCGGCCAAAGCGCGTAGGACTGGAAGACCATGCCGACGTCGCGCTTCCAGGGCGGCAGCGGCGTGATGTCCTCGCCGTCGAGAAGCACGCGGCCGCGGTCGGCGCGGTTGAAACCGGCGATGAGGCGGAGAAGCGTGGTCTTGCCGCAGCCGGACGGCCCGAGGAAGGCGAACAGATCGCCAGGCGGGATCTCCAGATTCACGTTCTTCAGCACGTGATTGTCGCCATAGCTGAGGTCGACGCCCTCGACCTTGATGGCAACGGCTTTCCTCGTTTGGCTCAACGGCATGGGCGATGGGGCCTCAGTGATGGGAGCTGCCGTTGCCATTCTCGGCAACGCGGTTCGACAGATACGTGCACACGCCGACCAGAAGCACGGCCAATACACCCAGCGCTGCACCTGCGCCTCGACCCGCGGGAGATTGCATGAAGACATAGATGCCGTAGGCGAGCGGAGCGTCCGAATTCGATTGTACCAGCATGAGCGTGGCAGAAAGTTCGACGGCGGCGGTGGCGAAGCTCGTGACGAAACCCGCGACGATACCGCCCGTCATCAGCGGGATGACGATACGGCGGACGGCCCGTGGTTTGGTTGCGCCGAGGTTTTCAGCGGCTTCCTCGAGGCTGACGCTGATCTGGCGCAACGCGGCGTCGGCGGCGCGAAGCGCGTAGGGCAAGCGGCGGACGGCGAGCGCTATAGCGATCATCACCCAGAACGTCGCGAGGGACTGGCCACCCGGAAGCTGGACAGCATAGAACGCACGGAGATAACCGATGCCGAGCACGACGCCGGGCACAGCGAGTGCTGCCATTGCAGCGGCGTCGAGCCAATGTCGCATCGGCAGTCGCGTGCGCAGTACGAGATACGCGATCGCGCCGCCGATCAGGACGTCGATACCGGCGGCGATCGAGGCGTACAGCAGCGTGTTCCAGATGTAGCCGGCACTGTCGGAAAACACGCGTGTGTAGTGGGCGAGCGTGTAGGCGTCGGGCAGCGGAGAGAACGACCAAACGGTCGCGAACGACAGCAGCAGCAACGCGGCGTGCGGCGCGAGCACCAACGCCAGGATCAGGCCGACGATGGCGTAGGCGCCGATCGCCTCGTTCCGCGACATGCGCCGCCGCGTCAGGCCACCGCCGCCGCGCTGCACGGTGGCGTAGTCCTTGCCGGCGGTGGCCGCATACGAAAGTCCCAGCGAAGCCACCGAAATCAGCATCAGCACGACGCAAATGACGTAGCCGATGGGGTCGGCGACTCCGATGGAGGTCACGCGAAGATAAGCCTGCGGGGCCAGCATATCCTTGACGTTCAGCAGCAGCGGCGTGGCGAGGTCGTCGAACACCTTGACGAACACGAGCACCGCGCCGGCGACGTAGCCCGGCATCGACAGCGGGAACACGATGCGGCGAAACAGGCGGAAGCCCGACGCGCCGAGGTTCTGCGCGGCCTCTTCCATCGAGCGGTCGATGTTGCGCAGGCTCGCGGTGACATTGATCAAGATGAATGGGAAGTAGTGGACGGCTTCGACGAAAATGACACCGTTGAGCCCTTCCATGAAGGGGATGGTGAAGCCGAACCAATCCTGCAGCAGCAGGTTCACGGTGCCATTGCGGCCGAGCAGAAGCTGCATGGCGACCGCGCCGACGAACGGCGGCATGATCAGCGGGAGGATGCCGAGTGTCTGGATGAGCGCCGAGCCGCGAAACTCGAAACGCGCTGTGAAGTAGGCGAGCGGCATGGCTAGTACGGTCGCGAGCGCGACCGTGAGCACGGCCACCCACACCGAGTTCACGAACGAGCGCTGGAATAGTTCGTTGCCGAAGAAATCCGCGAAGTTGACCAGCGTGAAGCCGCCCGTGGTGTCCTTGAATGCAACGACGACGACGGTGACGACCGGCAACACCAGCGTCAACACGAGGAATGCCGCGATCGCCAGAGCGAGCGCGTACTGCCCCGGCGTGGCGGCTGCGTGTCGGATGCGGGGGAGTGTGAGGGGAAGTGGCATCGTGAGTGGTATTCCGTAGGGTGCGGTAGCGTAGCGTACCGCACCGTATCGCCGATAGATGGTGCGGTACGCGCCAACGCGCTACCGCACCCTACGGTCTTCCATCAGCGGGCCAGCTTCAGCGCTTCGTTGGCCTTGGCTTCGGCTTCCGCGTACTTGGCTTTGGCGAACGCCGACCACTGGCCCTCGACCTCGGCTTGGCGCGCGCCTTTTTCCTTGCCGCCGGTGAAGGCGCCGGTCAGCTCGGGAGCCGCCGCTTGGCTGTCGGTGACGGGCATCGCGGCGATCGCGGCGCGGGCTTCCTCGACGAGCTTGCGGCCTTGCGCGTTGTCCTTCTTGGCGAGCGCTGCCTCGGCGTCGTGGATCGCCTTGGTCGCCTTCTTCAGCGCGGCGTGCTGGAAGGTGATGAGCTGGTCATAGAGCGCGGCGACGACGGAGTTGCGCTTCTCGGAGACGGTGGCATCGAACTTCACCTTGGCGCCGAGCGAGGTGTCCTTGAACGGATTGGGATAGCCGGCCGGCGCCTTCGCGTAGATCGCGGGGTTGACGGGCAAGCGGCGGATCGTCGGTTCGAGCAGCACTGTCTGGCCGCGGTCCGACAACAAGAACTCAACGAAAGCCTTCGCGCCGGCGGCGTTGGGCGCGTTCGCGACGATGCCGACGTTGGCGGGCACGATCGTCGTCACGCTTGGGTAGGCGAACTTGACGGGAAAGCCCGCGGCCTGCGCGGAGAATGCGAAGAAGTCGATGACGATGCCGATGCCGAACTGACCGGAATTGACGCCTTCGGGAACGCCGAACGAGCGGTCGGTCACCGTTTGATGATTGCCGGCCATCGCCTTGGTCGTCGCCCAGCCCTTCTCCCAGCCTTCACCCTGCAATATCGTCTCGATGGTCAGGTGCGTGGTGCCGGAGCGCGAAGGCGCTGAAATCGCGGTGTGGTCGAAGTAGACGGCCTTGGCGAGATCGGACCACTCCTTGGGTTCGGGCAGGTTCTTGGCCTTCATGTAGCGCTCGTTCCACATGATGCCGTAACCGGACGCCGCGAAGCCGAAGTAGTGGCCATCTGGATCATTGATCGGATAGCTGCCGATCTTGTCGGGGATGCCCATCACCGTGGGCTTGTAGGGCTGCAGAAGTTTGCGCGCTTTCAGCACCTCGAACGCGTCGGGTGCCGACGCCCAAAACAGATCGACCTGATTGTTGGCCTTGGTTTCCTCGAGCTGACGAACGCCAGCCACGGTATTGCGGTTCTGGACCTCGAGCTGGGTGCCGGGGTTGGCTGCCTCGAACGCCTTCTTGAACGGGTCCGTGACGTCCTTGGAGAACGACGTGATGACGGTGACCTTACCGGTCGGCGCTTGCGCCGTAGCAGCGCCCGCCAATGCGGCCGCGGTTGCCATAACAATGCTGACGAGCCAAGCTTTCATCACATTCCTCCCTCGGGCGGTAACGCCGCTTCATAGCGGACCAGATTATCACGGGAATGACTAGTCTCAGAGGCCACGCCGACGCGACGAACTATGGGGTTCCCCCGGACAATGCAAGTCGTGCCCCGCACGCATAGGTCTTGTGCGGAATGCCCATCGGCCATATCGAAGGGCGCAAGTGTGGCATGGCGCCACCGAACGCCCGAAAAGCTGGAAAGGGTCGCCGCCGTGACCGATAAGACCGTCGCCCGTCCCGAGTTGCTGGCTCCATTGCCGGGTGACGCTTCGGGCCTCAAATATCTGAGCCTGGAGGCGGCCGAAAAGCAGGGGCTATTGCCGGCGAGCCGATTGCCGCGCACGCTCAAGATCTTGGCTGAGTCGATGCTGCGGCGTGCTGCCGCCGCGGATACGGCTGATCTCGGCTGGCTCGGCAAAGGTCCCCGCAAAGGGCTGCTGGAGTTCCATCCGGGTCGCCTGCTGCTGCAGGATTTCACTGGTTTGCCACTGATGACGGATCTCGCGTCGATGCGAGATGCGCTCGACGGAAAGGGTATCGATCCCCGCCGCGTGAACCCGCTGATCCCCGTCGATTTCGTCGTCGATCACGCGCTGATCGCGGAGCACGGCGGGCGGGCGGACGCGCGCGCCATGAACGAGCGGGTAGAAGTCGAGCGCAACCGCGAGCGATTCGAGTTCCTGAAGTGGTGCGCGCAGGCGTTCGACAACATGCGCATCCTGCCGCCGGGCAGCGGCATCATGCATCAGCTCAATCTCGAGCACCTGTCGAGCGTAGTCGGGGTTATCGATGCGGGTAGCCTCGGCCGCATCGCCGTGGCCGATACGCTGCTTGGCACCGACAGCCACACGACGATGGTCAACGGCTTGGGCGTGCTCGGCTGGGGCGTCGGCGGGCTCGAAGCGGAAGGCGCGATGCTCGGCCACGGCACGCTGATCGCCAATCCGAAGGTCGTGGCGCTGCGTCTGGCCGGCGAGTTGAAGCCGGGCGTCAATGCCAACGATCTCGTGCTGTCGATTGCGGAGCACCTGCGCGGCATCGGCGTGGTCAATTGCTTCGTCGAGGCGTGCGGTGACGCGGTGCAGCGCATGCCGGTCGAGACGCGCTCGATGATCGCGAACATGGCGCCGGAGTACGGCGCGACTTCGCTGCTGTTTCCGATCGATGAGCGTACGCTGGATTACCTCAGGCTGACCGGGCGCGCTACCGATGCGATCGCGCGGGTCGAAGCGTACGCGAAGGCGCAGGATATGTGGGGCAGCCCTCGCGAGGCCGACGTCTCGGCGAACTACGACCAAGTGATCGATTTCGATCTGTCGTCGGTGGACCCGTGCATGGCGGGGCCGAGCCGACCCGACCAGCGTGTGGCGCTCGGCGATGTGCCGGGTTCATTTTCACGCGCCTTCCAGATCAAGCCCAACGGCAAGTCTGCGTCGGACCCCGATACGGAGCGGCACGACGGCGACGTCGTCATCGCGGCGATCACGAGCTGCACGAGCACGTCTAGTCCGGCTGGCATGATCGCGGCGGGCTTGCTCGCGCGCAACGCTGCCGCGCGCGAGCTCACGAAGAAGCCGTGGGTGAAGACGACATTCGCGCCGGGCTCGCGCGTCGTTGCCGATTACCTCGCGGCGGCCGGCCTGCAGGAGCCGCTCGACGCGCTCGGCTATCAGATCGCGGGCTTCGGCTGCACCACGTGCAACGGCAATTCCGGTTCGCTCGCACCCGAGATCGAAACCGCGCTAGCCGACAAGAAGTTCACCGGTGTCGCAGTGCTGTCGGGCAACCGAAACTTCGAGGGACGTGTGCATGCGAGTGTGCGCGCGGCGTATCTGGCGTCGCCCGCGCTCGTCATCGCGCATGCGATCGCCGGCTCTGTGCGCATCGACCTGACGAAGGCGCCATTGGCAAACGACGCGCAGGGCAAGCCGGTGATGCTCGCGGATATCTGGCCGTCCGACGCGGAGATCGCGCAGCTCACGCGCGTGGTAACGGCGGAAGGCTACAGCAAGGTCTATGGCCCCGGCCTACATGGGCACGAGGGATGGCGCGCAATCGACGCCCCTCGCG
>CANJPN010000223.1 GCA_947475855.1 Bradyrhizobiaceae bacterium | reverse complement strand
CTCAACCAGGTGTTCATCGCCACCAACCCCGAGGCCGGCGTGCGCGCGTTCTGGAAGGTCAACGGCGCGCCCAAGGACGAGGCCAAGGAGCTGCGGGAAGGCGCGCACCTCATCAAGCGGGCGGCCGAGCTGTGGAAGAAGCCGAGCGACGATCGCAAATGGGGCCATATGACGGACCAGGACTGGCTCGGGCTCGCCACGTTTTCCGGCGTCGAGATCACCCCGACGCAGGTCGCGACCCTCTACACCAACGAGCTGATCGAGGACGTCAACAAGGTCGACATCAAGATCGCCATCGACGCGGCGAAACGCGCATGACCGGATCGATCGCGGCGTTGCCCGCCGCCGCGCCACAGGCGTCTGCTGGCCCGGCGACGCTCGATATTCGAAATCTGTCGCTCACTTACAAGACGAGCACGCGCGAGGTGCTGGCGATACGCAACCTGTCGCTGTCGGTGCAGGCCGGCGAGTTCGTGTCGATCGTCGGCCCGAGCGGTTGCGGCAAGAGCAGTCTCCTCAAGATCGTTTACGGCCTCGTCGCGGCAAGTACGGGCAGCGTGACGATGTCCGGCACGCCGGTGACAGGCCCGCGCCGCGACATCGGCATGGTGTTCCAGGCGCCGGTGCTCTTGCCGTGGCGGACGATCCTGGAGAACGTGCTGCTGCCGGCCGATGTACTGAAGCTCGATCGCGACGCGATGCGGACGCGCGCGCACGACTTGCTCGAGATGGTCGGCCTCAAGGGGTTCGAGCACGTCTATCCCGACGAACTGTCGGGCGGCATGCAACAGCGCGCCGGCATCGTGCGCGCCCTGATCCACGACCCGAAATTGTTGCTGATGGACGAACCGTTCGCGGCTCTCGATGCCCTGACGCGCGAGCAGATGGCGCTCGAGCTGCAGCGCATCTGGATGAGCAGCGGCAAGACCGTGCTGTTCGTCACCCACAGCATATCGGAGGCTGTGCTGCTGTCCGACCGGATCGTGCTGATGTCGGCACGGCCCGGCACGCTGCTCGCGGAATACGAGACCCCCCGTGAGCGCCCGCGCAGCTTCGACGATCTGTCGTCGCCCAGGATGGCCGAGCTGTCGAAGGCGATCCGCCGTGGCCTGAACGAGGCGAGCACGCGCCATGACGCGAGATAGGTCCACAGCGGCGCCGACGGAGCGCGAGCCGACTGGAAAGATTGGCCACGGCATGAGCGCGGTGATCATACCGGTCGTCTCGCTCGCCGTGTTCCTCTCCACGTGGGAGGCGATCATCCACTTCGGGCGGATCGAGCCCTTCATTTTTCCCGCACCTTCGAAGGTCGCGGTTGCGCTTTGGAGCGACCTGACGAACCCAGACTACTGGCAGGCGTTGAGCATCACGCTGACCGAGATCCTGGTCGGGTTCGCGGCCGGCGCCAGCCTCGGCATCGGGCTCGGCACGCTGCTCGCCCTGTCGCGAATCATGGATCGCATACTCTACCCCTACGTCGTGGCGTTCCAGAGCATTCCGAAGGTGGCGATCGCGCCGTTGATGATCGTGTGGTTCGGCTTCGGGATCGAGTCCAAGATCCTGATCGTGGCGCTGACGGCGATGTTCCCGGTGCTCGTCAACACCATCACTGGCCTGCGCTCGACGGACGGCGACCGGCTCGATCTGCTGCACGGGCTGTGCGCGTCGCGCTTACAGACGTTGCGCTACGTGCAGTTCCCACACGCGATGCCCTACATCTTCGCCGGTCTCAACACCGCGATCGTGTTCGCGGTAATCGGCGCGATCGTCGGCGAGTTCGTTGGCGCCCGACGGGGGCTTGGCGTCGTCATTTTGAAAGCGAATTTCGCGCTGGACTTGGCTGCCGTTTTCTCGTCACTTGTGGTGCTGGCGGTGATCGGCGTGTGCCTGAACGCTGCAGTCCGGGCCGTCGAGCACCGCGTCTGTTTCTGGAGCGGCAAGAAGGGCTAGACGAGGTAGTGCCATGAGGCTTGCGCAGGACCTGAGGAACGCGTGGAAGCGCGGCGAGCCCACGTTTGGCGTGTGGGCCGCGCTGCCGTGCGCGTTCGCGGCCGAGCTGGTCGCCGTGCCGGGCATGGCCTACGTGTGCGTCGACCAGCAGCATGGCGTGGTAGATTACGCCGACATGGTCCACATGATGCGCGGGATAGAGGGCCGCGACGTCGTGCCGATCACCCGCGTGCCGGCCAACGAGACCTGGCTCATCTCCAAGGCGCTCGACGCCGGCGCCCAGGGCGTGGTCGTGCCGCTCGTCAACAATCGCGCCGAGGCCGCAGCCGCTGTCGCCGCCTGCCGCTATCCGCCGAAGGGCGTGCGCTCGTATGGGCCCACGCGAGCGGCGCTGACGATGGATGCGCGCGATATCGAGACGCTAGGAGACAGCGTGCTGTGCTTCGCCATGGTGGAAACGCGCGAGGCGCTCGGGCGCATCGATGAGATTGCCGGCACGCCGGGCCTCGACGGCATCTATGTCGGGCCGGCGGATCTGGCGCTCGGCCTCGGCCTGCCACCCGATCTCGACAAGACCGAGCCCGAGCACGTCGAGGCCGTCGACCGGATTCTCCAGGCCTGCCGCCGCCACAAGATCATTGCAGGCATCCAGTGCAGCACGGGCGCAGCGGGCAGCAAACAGGCCGAGCGCGGCTTTCAGCTCGTCACGATCACGAAGGACTCTTCGCTCGTGCAGTCCGGAGCTCAGCGTGAGCTGCGCGAGGCGACCGCCGGCCAGAGCACGAAGGCCACCGCTGCCAGCCAGGGCTACACCTGATGGCGGACGCGCAGACGGGCCCGCGCGACGAGGTCGCCGATGCGATTGCTTCGTTCGTCGCCGAAGCCCAGCGCATGCATTCAGCCGACGTCGTCGCAGCGGCGCGGCTCGTGCTGCTCGACTCGTTTGCCGTTGCTCTCGGCGCACTGGACCATCCTGCCGCGCAAGCAGCCCGACGCTATGCCGGCTTGTTTGGGATGCCAACCGGCTCGCGGATCTGGGGCACGCGGCTGCGCGCCTCGCCGGAGGTGGCAGCACTCGTCAATGGCGCGCCGCTGCGGGCCTACGATTACAACGACCTCTATGTGGGCCGCAAAAGCGCGGGCCACCCAAGCGACATCGTGCCTGCCGTGCTGGCGGTAGCCGAATGGAAGCAAGCGAGCGGACGCGACGTCGTGCACGCACTCAGCGTCGGCTACGAGGTGGCGCTGCACCTGTTCGACACGATCGATCTGGACAAGGGCGGCTGGGACTACGTCAACGCGACCGCGATCGCGGGTACCTGCGCGGTGGCGACGCTGCTCGAGCTCAATCACCAGCAGATTGTCGAGGCCCTAGCGATAACCGTGATCCCACACGCAGCGAGCCTCGAGATCGAGTCGGGCGAACTCAACCGGCGCGGCGACCTGACGATGTGGAAGCGCTTCAACGGTAGCGATGCTGTGCGTCACTCGGTCTTCGCCGGCCTTTTGGCATCGATTGGAGTCGAGGGCGCGGTCCGCCCGTTCGTCGGCAAGTTCGGTTTCCTGAAGCTGATCGATCCGACGCCGGGTGTGCGCGACGAGTTGATTGGCCGGCTCGCTTCGCGGGCGCCGTTTGCGCGGATCAAGGACGTGACTTTCAAACGTTGGCCGGTCGGCTCGCGCGCACAAAGCGCGATCCAGGCAGCGCTCGAGGCGCGCAGTGCGATCCCGGATATCGCCAGTATCGAGCGCGTGCGCGTGGAGACGCAGCCAGCCGTCTACCAGCATCTCGTGGCCAGCCGGAAAGACCCTTGGGCTCCTTTCTCGCGCGAGACCGCGGACCATTCTCTGCCCTATATTGTGGCCGCCGCCGTGATCGACGGCACCGTAAATCCGGACAGCTTCGACGTGGAAAAGGTACTTGATCCGCGGCGCAAGGACTTCCTCCAAAAGGTCGAGGTTGCGGCATGCGATGATCTCGCCGGCGCCTCGTCCGGCGAATTCCTGAGCCGTATCGAGATCCACACCCGTGACGGCTTCGTCGCGCGCGGTCGGTCACGGCCGCCTCCAGGCCATCCGGCCCAGCCGTTCACGGAAGCCGAGGTGATCGGAAAGCTGCAGGAGAATGCAGCCGCTGTCCTGGGCGACGAGCGGTGTCGGCGGCTCACGGAAACGGTCCTGACCATCGACAGGCTTGACGACATCGCCGCGCTTGCCGATTGCCTCGTGGCGGACGCGGCGGCACGCTGAATGTATCAGGCCACATTGGAGCGTCTGCGAAGGTGACAGCCATGGTGCCCATGCCGATGAGAAAACTCCTTTGCGCTGCCATGACGGCTTTCGGCGTCATGTGCTCGGGTGCCGCCGCACAGGATACCGAAGAGGCGTTCTTCAAGGGCAAGACCGCCCGGCTGATCGTCGGCTATTCCTCCGGTGGCGGCTACGATCTCTATGCGCGAATGATCGCGCCCTATATCGGCAAGGCGCTCGGCGCCACGGTCGTCGTCGAGAATCAGCCGGGCGCGGCCGGGATGACGGCGCTGGGGCGTCTCTACACGTCCACGCCGGACGGACTGCAGATGATGCTGGCCGGCGGCACCGCCGCATCGATGGCGCAGCTCGTCGGCGAAGCCGGTGCACGCTACGATCTCGCCAAGGTCGGCTATCTCGGCCTCGTCAGCAAATCACCCTATGTCTGGGTCGTCTCCCCCGGCTCGAAGATCAAGGCGCCCGCCGATGCCAACAAGCTCGGCGCCCGGGTGGTCTGGGGGGCGACCGGCCCCATGGACGGCCTGTCTGACGGTGCCGCCTTCACCTGTGAAGCACTGAGCCTCGACTGCAAGGTCATCCTTGGTTTCAAGAGTACCAGCGAGGTGGCGCTCGCCATCGGCCGCGGCGAGGTCGACGCGATCTACACGTCGGACCCAGCGGCGATCAACTACGTCAACACGGGCACGGCACGCGCGGTCGCGACCATGGCGCGCACGCGCTCGCTCTTCTTTCCGGATCTGCCCACTATTTTCGAAGCCGTGCCGCTGACCCCCGACCAGCAATGGTGGTTCGACTTCCGCTCCAAAGTCGACAATCTCGGCCGCATCCTGATCGTGCCGCCGGGAATGGCCGAGGCCCGCCTTGCCTATCTGCAGAAGGCGGTGAAGCAGGCATTGAGCGAACCCGCGCTGATCGCCGAGGGCGCGCGCACGCAGCGAATCGTCGACTATCAGGATCCTGTGACGACCCGCGAGATGGCGATCAGCGTGGTCGGCAGCGTCACTCCGGAACAGAAGAGCCGCATCAAGTCCGTCGTCGAAAAGCGCAATTGACGGCGCAAAGAGTTCCGATTCTCAGGCCCCAGCCTTCAGGCCGCAACCAGCATCACCGCCAGACGCGAGGTCCCATGAAGAACTTCTACGACGAGTGGCTCAATGCGCGAAACCAGATCGAAGACGATCTCAACGGTTCTGGCTTCGTCGCCCGCGACAAGGACATTCCGTGGGTGAGCACGCCCCAGGACGCCAAGGTCAAGCTGATGGTCGCCAACAATCTGGGCTTTGCCACCATGGGCAGCAATGTCCTGAAGGCGGAGATCCCGGTCGGCTGGCACACCGGCAAGCACCGCCACGGCGAGGAATCGATGCACATCCTCGAAGGCGAGGGTTTCAGCATCATCAACGGCCAGCGCTTCGACTGGCACAAGAGCACGACGATCCACATCCCGTACTGGGCTGAGCACCAGCACTTCAACACCGGCAAGGTGCCGGTGCTCTACATCTCCGGCATGATCTTCGACCTTGAGCGGTTCGTGCGCGTAGCACGTCTCGAGCAGATCGAGACGTGCGGGCCGAACGATGCCGCTCTGATCAAGGCGGTGCCGCCGCAGAACTCGCAGTACTACCCGGACGGCGCGCGGGCCGTGATCCATATCGAGGACGCACCCGCCAATGACGACAGCTTCGAGCCGCAGGGCAACATCGCCGCGCTCAAGAACCAGCACGATTACCTGCAGTATCTCGTCGTCCCGAAGAATGGCTTTCGCGCGATCAGCGTCGCGATCACCCACCAGTGGATCGAGCCGCCCTATCACCACAGCGGCCGCCACAAGCATCTTGAAGCCGTCGTCTACGCCGTCGAGGGCGTGGGCTACACCGAGATGCAGGGTCGCAAGGTGCCGTGGGAAGCGGGCGACGTGCTCTACGTGCCACCGGCGATGTGGGAGCACGAGCACATGAACGACAACCCGAACCCGATCAAGCAGTTGCGCATCGCGTTCGGGATTCGGACCTGGTTCACCGAGATCTGGCCCGAGGGCTATACGAACACGCGAATTTACGACGCCGACGGCAAGCCGATCGAGGCCGGCCGTATCGTGCGCCAGCGCGAGCGCCATCGCTAAGGTGTCAGGTCAGCCGGTGGCGTACTGTGCGTTTGCGCAAGCGAGGGCCGGCCGAGCACGTCGGCGATATAGTGCTGGACGACAAAGCGCTGTACGTCGCGCATGCTGCGGACTGCACCGCAGGTGATCGCATCGTCGAGGCGCTGTTCGAGAAGGCTGCACTGCGCGGGCGAGAACTGCTGCAGAGTGGCAAGGCTCATGGCAATCTCGATCAGCGTATCGCGGTCTGGATAGTCGATATGGTAGGTTAGGAATCGGTCGCGGATCGCCTCGTCGACGAGGTCTGGCCGGTTGCTGGTGAGGACCAGAACCGAGCGGCTCGTATCGAGATCGTCGACGGCGTGGAAGAACACGCTGTCCTGCGAGAAGTGCCATTCCTTGGCGTGTTGGCTGCCGCGCGCCATGAAGATCGATTCGACGTCGTCGAAGAGCACCACCGAACGTTGGTCGGCGGCCGTGAAACCGGCGCGGGCGTGCGCGAACAGGTCGAGGATGCGCTCCTCGCTCTCGCCGTAGCGCGAGCGGGCGATCTCCGCGCCATCGATCAGCGCCATCACCACCGACGACCCGCCGGAGACCTCGCGGCGCTTGAGACCAAGCTCGTAGGCCAGGCGCTTTGCCAGCGTCGTTTTTCCAGTTCCCGGCGGCCCTACCAGAAAGAAACCCTTGATCAGCCCGCGACGCACATTCGTGCGCCATTGCCGCTCGACGATCTCGATCATCTCGGCTAGCACGCCGAGATGGTGCTTGCCGACGATGGGGGGCGGCTTCGGTGCGCCGGGTTGGCCTGTTTCGTCGAACTGCTCACGCAGATCGCTGAATTTCAGGATGCTCTTCGAGCTGACGTGATGATGGTCTCCCATTACGGGAAGCCTCCTTGGCAACTGATCAATGAGATCCTGATCGTCGTGAAGCGTGGCCCGATAGAGCATCATCCGAACAGACGGAATCACTTTCGCGATTCGCTGGTCGGATAAAGATGCTCTAGATTCTATAGATTAGGCAGTATCCGATCATTGGACCACCCCGGCGATCGCGTATGATCGGATAATGCTCTAGCCTATGGCACTCCGGACGAAAACCCAAGTTGAGCCGCAAAACCCAGAGCAGTGCCGACCTGCCAGGTGAGGCTTCCGCGCTCATCCGCGACGGCAAGGTCGATGCGTTGTGCAGCCGGCTTCAGAGCTACGCGCACGGTAGCATCTGCCCTCGCCGGGCGAAGAGCGGATCCCGAGCCTGATCTGGGAGAACCTGTGGGACCGCGCTAAGTGCAGGAAAAACAATTCATGCACTTCAAAAATGAATTGGCGGAGACGATACCCGCCAAACCCCTGTTCGCGACAGTCCGCACATGTAGCACGCTACCCCATAAATCCAAGGGGATAGCGCTTTCCCTGTTCGCGCCCGTACTTCACAATTCGCTGCAATCCGCCCATCTTGTTAGGGCGGATGTTAGGGCGAATGGTGACTTAGGGGGAACGAATGGCGCGGGAAGTTCACCGTTTGAGCGCGGCCAAGGTCTCGAAGGAAACGAAGGCCGGTCTCTATGCCGATGGCGGCGGGCTCTATCTGCGCATCACGGACGGCAAAAAGGCCGGGCGGCGCTGGGTGTTCATCTACAGGCGTCCGCTGGATGGAAAGCGCTGCGAGATCGGCTTTGGTGGCACACTCGCGGTACCACTCGCCAAGGCGCGCAAGAAAGCCGATGAAGCCCGCGCGCTGGTGGCAGATGGCAAGGACCCGCGCGCGACGCGGGAAGCTGGCCCCAAGGTTCCAACGTTTGGCGAGTTGGCGGATCGGCATGTTGAAGCCATGGAGCCAAGCTGGCGGAATCCGAAGCACCGGGCGCAATGGCGAATGACTCTAAGCGTGTACGCCAAGCCGTTGCGCGCATTGCTCGTCAACGAAATCACGACGGCGCACGTCTTGGAAGTGCTCAAGCCGATTTGGCAGAAAATCCCCGAAACAGCTTCGCGCGTGCGGGGCCGGATCGAGAACGTACTCGACGCGGCCAAGGTGCAAGGCTTCCGTTCCGGCGAGAACCCTGCCGCATGGCGCGGACATCTCAAGCTGATCTTGCCGGCCCGCAAGAAGCTCACGCGCGGGCATCACGCTGCGATGCCTATAGACGACCTGCCTGACTTCGTGGCCAGCCTTCGCGCGCGCCCTGCGGTTGCTGCGCGGTGCCTCGAATTCGCGATCCTGACGGCGGCTCGATCCGGCGAAGCGCTAGGCACGCATTGGAGCGAGATCGACCTGCAGGCCAAAATTTGGAAGATCCCTGCGGTGCGCATGAAGGCAACGCGCGAGCATCGCATTCCACTCTGTGAACGGGCCATTGAGATCCTTCGCGAAATGGAGCCGCTACGGGATGACGGCGGCTTCGTGTTTCCCGGCCAGCGGGCCGACATGCCGCTATCATCCATGGCGCTGGAAATGATGCTGCGCAGAATGAAAGTGGAACGCGTCACGGTTCACGGCTTTCGCTCAACCTTCCGCGATTGGGCTGGCAATCGCACGAGTTACCCGCGCGAGCTTGCCGAGCACGCAATTGCCCACCAGATCGGCGACAAGGCTGAGCAGGCATATCGCAGGGACGATGCGCTGGAGCGGCGCCGGCCGATGATGGAAGCGTGGGCCAAGTTCTGCGGCGCTGATGAAACTCGGAAAGTCATTGCCATCGGTGGGGCGCGATGATGCCGTACCAGCGCACATGGCGATCACTGCAGGAGGCAATAGCGGGCGCGTCCCAGGACGTGGTGTACGAGGCGGGGGAGGCAAGGGGCCCCGCGGCGTTGCGCGTAGGGAGGCCGTAGGCCGACCGGAGAGCAACGCCGCGGGGCGCCAAAAAAATTTCTTCCCCGCTG
>CANJPN010000222.1 GCA_947475855.1 Bradyrhizobiaceae bacterium | reverse complement strand
GTCGGCCCTGCGCCCGACAGGATCGCGATCTCGCATCCCGCCGTCTCCGCGACGGCCTGCTTGACGCGCGCGATGACGGGCATCACCTCGGTTGCAGGACCTTCCAGATCATTTCCGATGCGGCTCATGGCGGCGATCAGTTCAGCCCGCTCTATGCGATCGGTGGCGCCCAGTCGGGATGTCCGCGCGACAGGCCCCGCTGCGAGCGCCTGGAACACCCGCCGCGTCTTGTCGGCGGGAACGGCATCGCACGCATTGGCGAGCACGATGTCGAGCCGCGGCAGCGTCACCGGACGCAACAGCTCTCCAGTACCGGTCATGATTGCTGACCGGCTCGCGAGACAAACCGGAACGTCGGCGCCCAGCGATCGCGCGATCGCATGCCAGTCCACGGCAGCCAGAGCCTTGCGATCGCTTGCGTCGAAGTTCGCTTCCCGGATCAGCCTGAGCGCCGCAGCAGCATCGGCCGAGCCGCCTCCGACACCCGAGGCGACCGGCAGTAGCTTTTCGAGATCGATCGTGACGCCGAGCGGGCGCCCTGCAGCGAGCTCCACGGCGCGCAGTGCTCGCTCGACCAGATTCTCGCCGACGATTGCCGTCGCGAAAGGGCCATGAGCACGAACGGATGATCGGACAGCGGGCTGCTCGTTTCGGCCCATGGCATGGGCTTGGCCGCCGATGTGCTGCAGCCAGTCGCCGCACTCCGCGAACGCCACGATGCTGGCGAGCTCGTGCATTCCGTCGGTACGCCGCCCCAG
Source organism: Bradyrhizobiaceae bacterium (assembly GCA_947475855.1). Lineage (GTDB taxonomy): Bacteria > Pseudomonadota > Alphaproteobacteria > Rhizobiales > Hyphomicrobiaceae > CAMDPA01. The sequence continues at coordinate 8,677 of CANJPN010000222.1, read as the reverse complement.
CACCTCCAGCGTCAGATTGAGCTTGGCATGAGCAGTCTCGATGACGCTGGTCATGGCTCGGGCTGCAGCTAGACGTCCTATTGGAAGGGCGAAACCGGGTTCGTCTGGCGGTCGACGCGCTTGCGCGGCTGCTCCGGCTTCACCGCCTGCTTCGATTTTTTCGCCGGCGGTGCCGCCGTGGCGCGCGTGAGGCCGGTCTGCAGCTTTTGTTTGATCTTGATCTCGTCCTCGGGCTCAGGCTTCAGCGACAGCGCCTGATCCCACTGGAACCGGGCCTCGCGCTCCCGCCCAACGCGCCACAGGGCGTCGCCGAGATGATCGTTCAGCACGGGATCCTCGGGGCGCAACTCGACAGCGCGCTCCAGGTGGCGAACTGCTTCCCGGTAGTTACCGAGCCGGTAGTGGGCCCATCCCAAACTGTCGACGATGTAGCCGTCGTCAGGCTTCGCAGCCACGGCCTTCTCGATCATTGCCATGCCCTGCTTGAGGTTGCGGCTCTGATCAATCCAGGAATAGCCGAGATAGTTGAGTACCAGCGGCTGATCGGGCGCCAATTGCAGCGCGCGCAACAGGTCAGCCTCCGCTGCCGGCCAGTTCTTGAGCCGTTCGTGTGAGGTGCCGCGTGCATACCAGTAGGTCCAGTGCTTGCCTTCTGGACGAGGGGTCAGCGCAATGACACGGTTGTAGTAGTCGACGGCCTCTTGATAGCGCTTGTGCGAGCGCATGATGTCGCCGAGCGTGACCAGCGGGCGCACATCATCGGGCGACTTCTGAGATTGCCGCTCGAGCAGAACCTTCGCTTCGTCGACTTTTTCCTGCAGATTCAGATTGACGGCCTTGCGGACCTCGATGGCGTCGTGCAACGGCGTGTTCGGCGGAATGCGATTGTAGGTATCGATTGCTGCATCATAGCGCTTGGTCAGTTCGTGCACGTTGGCGAGTGCCGCTAGCGTGAACGCGGAATCTGGACGCAGCATCAGCGAGATCTGCAGATAGATCGACGCAAGGCTCACGCCCCCTTCGCTCGCCAGCGCCTCGCCAAGCCCGTAAAACACCTCGGCATATCCCTGCTCCGGGCTCTCGATCAGTAGCCGTACGACTTCGTTGCCCTGCAATTGAGCCTGCAGCGCGCGGATCATCGGCTGTGCTTCGCCGCCAACTTTATCGAGATGGTCTTTGATGATCGAACGCGCGAGCTTCGCGTCCCCGCCGCTGGCCGCATGCTGGGAATAAGCCAGCGCCAGTCGTGGTGTACGCGGATCCTGGCGAAATACAGCTTCGAACTCGCGCGCAGCATCCGGGCGCCGGCCGGCGAGATCGCTCACGAGCGCGCGGTGATAGCGCACGTAGTTCTGTGCAGCCTCGGCGATGCGGACATTACGCAGCACGTCGAGAGCGCCGGCCGAATTGCCCTCTGCAAGCCGCACCCAGGACCGCGCCAGCGTGGCCGTCAGGTCGCCGATGGGGCCGCCGCCGGACGACTTGATCAGGTGCTCATTGGCCTTGCCGAACTTTCGCTCCTTAACTGCCGCGGTGGCGAGCCACATATGCGCGAGCCGATGGGAAGGCTGGTTGGTCAGGACGCGTTCGGCCAGCGCCGTAGCTCGCGCGAAATTGCCTTCACCGGCTTCGGCCATGAAGCTGTTCTCGACCACTTGCGGGTCGAACGGATCGCGCTCCAGCGCTCGCCGGTAGAACGTCACGGCCGACGAGGTATCGTGATGGGAGCGGGCAAGGCGGCCCGCCATATAGCTTCCCAAAAGCGAGTTCTTGTGGACAGCGTCTGTCGGTGATGCGTCTTGAGCGAAAGCCGAGCAGGCCAAGAGCCCCGTCGCGGCAACGACAGGTAACAGGGAAAGAAGAAATTTAGCGGGAATTGAGGGGCTCATTGGTCCTCTCTGGGCCTGTCTCCGCGGCAGGTGGCTGTCGCGGTACGAGTCGGCAGTGAAACAACTTATCCGAAGCCTTGAGGCTTGGCGACTCTTCTAGGCGGTGTAAGCCGTCCGTATCACCGCTCGATCGGTCGGTCGCCAGCGTTCCCGTTGGATCGGTGAAATCGACGCATAGCGCACTGAATATGGACAGGATTTCAGGCCTTCCCGCCAGGTTTTATCGTCAGCGCGCGGCGACGCCGGCACCGGAGATTGATCCACAACTTGGGGCCATACTTAGACGATACTGCGGCACGCGCGATTCCGATCACCTCGAGTGAATTCAACGCAGCCTCGGCCTGGAGTATGAAACTGCCCCTGACCGATTCCACTGTGCTCGACGAGAGCGCGGTCCGCCCGCTTACATGCCCGCGTAGTTAGGGCCGCCGCCGCCTTCTGGGCATACCCACGTGATGTTCTGGGCGGGATCTTTGATGTCGCACGTTTTGCAGTGGACGCAGTTCTGCGCGTTGATCTGGAATGCCGGCTTGCCGTCCTTCTCGACGATCTCGTAGACCCCGGCGGGACAGTAGCGCTGCGCCGGTTCCGCGTACTCGGGCAGATTGTATCGCACAGGTACGGCGGGGTCCTTCAGCCGGAGATGTACCGGCTGGTCCTCCTCGTGGTTGGTCGCCGAGAACGAGACGCTGGTCAGCCGGTCGAACGTCAGCACGCCGTCCGGCTTGGGGTACTCGATCGGCTTGCACTGGCTTGCTTCCTTGAGCGTGGCATGATCGGCCTTGCCGTGCTTCAGCGTGAAGCCGAGCCCGACGCCTGGCAGAATCGTATTCAGCCACATGTCGATGCCGCCGAGGGCGACCCCGATCCGCGTCCCGAACCGCGACCACAACGGCTTCACGTTCCGCACGGGCTTGAGGTCGCGGGCGATCGGCCCGTTTTCCACAGCCGTGGCATAAGCCTCGAGCCGGTCGTGCGCGCGCCCGGCCGCGAGCGCCTCGACGACGGCGTCCGCGGCGTGGATGCCCGAGAGCATGGCGTTGTGGCTGCCCTTGATGCGTGGCACGTTGACCAAACCCGCCGAGCAGCCCAGCAGCGCGCCACCCGGAAACACCAGCTCGGGCACTGATTGCCAACCGCCTTCCGTGATCGCGCGTGCTCCATAGGCGATGCGCTTGCCGCCCTCGAACGCGCCGCGAATTGCCGGATGCGTCTTGAACCGCTGGAATTCATCGAATGGAGAGAGGTACGGGTTCGTGTAGTTCAAATGCAGCACGAAGCCGACGGAAACGAGATTGTTGCCATAGTGGTAGAGAAACGACCCGCCCCCGGTGGCGTTGTCGAGCGGCCATCCGAACGAATGCTGGACGAGACCGGGCTGGTGGTGCTCCGGTTTGACCTCCCACAACTCCTTGAGTCCGATGCCGAACTTCTGCGGCTCTCGTCCTTTCGACAGTTCGTAGCGGGCGATCAACTGCTTTGCGAGAGATCCGCGTGCACCCTCGCCGATCAGCGTGTACTTCGCATGAAGTTCGACGCCCCGTGTGAACGTATCTTTCGCTTCACCTTCCTTCGAGACGCCCATGTCACCGGTCGCAACGCCACGAACCGCGCCGGCCTCGTCGTAGAGCACCTCGGCCGCAGCGAATCCGGAATAGATTTCAACGCCCAATTCGGTCGCCTGCTCGGCGAGCCACCGCACGACCTCCCCCAGGCTGACGATGTAGTTGCCGTGATTGTTCATCAGCGGCGGCATCATGAAGTTCGGCAACCGCGCCTCGCCCGCCGGCCCGAGATAGAGAAAGCGGTCGTCGGTCACCGCCGTGCGGATCGGCGCCCCCTTCTCCTTCCAGTCGGGGATCAGCGCATTGATGCCGACCGGATCGATCACCGCGCCGGAGAGAATGTGCGCTCCTGGCTCCGAACCCTTTTCCAGCACGACCACGGAAATCTCTTGGCCGCGCTGGGCGGCAACCTGCTTCAGCCGGATCGCAGCCGCGAGCCCGGCCGGCCCCGCGCCGACGATGACCACATCGAATTCCATCGCTTCGCGGGGGGGAAGCTGGTTCGCCTCTGTCGCCATGTCGGCTCGGCCTCTGATCGCTCGTCGGGTGATTGCGGGCGGATTACGTAGCCTAGCCGGAACAAGCGTCAAGAACGTTGATCACACGATCAACCGGCTTGATGAATGGCTGATCTTGCCGGCACGGGTCGCGGCTTCGTTGTGCAGTGCGGTCTGATGTCTGCCTGCGAAACGAAAGAAGCGGAGCTTTAGGGCTCCGCTTCTTCCAACTATCCGGGGAATACGGCAGTCCGAGATCCTCAGACGCTCGACTTGACCCACGTCTCAAGCTTGGCCTTTTGGACCAGCGCGCCGACGTTACGGTTCACTTCCTTGCCGCCGGCGAACATGATGAGCGTCGGCATCGCCTGAATGCGGTATTTCTGCGTGACGTTCGGGTTCTGATCGACGTCGAGCTTCACGACCTTGACCTTGCCCGCCATCTCCGTGGCGATCTGTTCGAGCGCGGGCGCCATGGCCTTGCACGGGCCGCACCACTCGGCGAAAAAGTCCACGAGCACCGGCTCTTTCGACTGCAGGACGGTCGTCTCGAAGTCGGCATCGGAAACGGTCTGTGCGGCGCCCATGATGTTCTCCTGTTGTAGCAAGCTGCTGCTTTGAGCCTGCCTCGAGTGACGGCCAGCGACTGGCCGCCAATTGTGGCTGCGGTGGTTGATTGCGCGGCCCGCGCCAAGTTCGCACCTGAGTGCGTCCCGGGTCCGGATGCAGCAGCCTTCAGCCCTGCCATGCACGATGATCGCGCGCTGAACAGAACACTCTAGGTAGGAAAGCGGCGATCACGCGTCAAGCCGCGCTTTGGCCAGTAGCCACAGGTCTCTTTCGGCCGCATCGAGCTGGGCCCCGGGCATCTCCATGAGGCGTGCGCCGTCCGTCCACAGAATTGCGGCGCGGATCGTCTTGTCGGTGTAGATGCGCCTCAACGCCAGCCGATAGGCGGCGAGCTGCATGACATAGGCTCTGCTCACCTCGGCGGGGTCATGCGGCGGCGGCCGGTTGGTCTTGTAGTCGATCACCAGAACCTCGCGCTCGAGCACCACCAGCCGGTCGATCACGGCGTTCAGCCGCAGCGGTAGGCCCTTTCCTGTAGGATCAGGAATTTCGGCTACAATTGGCGCTTCCGCCCGGCTCTGCGGGCCGAACGCGGCCGCAAATTCCCGATCCCGAAGAAGTGTGAGCACTTCCGCGACGATGCTGGCCCGCACGTTCGGCCGCAGCATGTTGCCGCGGCTTTCCGCGAAGGCGTCGGCTGCTGCCTGCCACCGTTCCGACGGCATGGTCGGCAGATGCTCCAGCAGCGCATGTGTGATGAGACCGCGCTGGAACCGGTTGCTGCCGGCAAGCGCCAGTGGCGAGGGCATCGCCGGCTCGGGCGGCGATGCGCCGGGCGTTGCGACTGCCGCGACCGGATCGCCGGTCTCGTCGACGTCGTAGGGCGCGATCCGCGATGGTGCGAGCGGCAAGGAGAGATGCGGCTCGCGCGGGGCAGGGCTGCGTGCCCAGGCGGGCGGCTGCAGCGCGGTTACATGCGCAGTCGTCAAGTCCTTCGGTTTGGCAGGTGGCTCGGTTTGCTCTGAAGCGAACCGGCGGATGCGCTGGCCGTTGACGTCGTCGAGTGCGTTCAAGTGCTCGGCGAGACCCTCGGACATGATCTCGTACCAGCAGTCCCGAGGCCGCGCACGGTTGCCTTCCCAGCCCGCGACATAGAGCCGATCTCGCGCCCGGGTCATCGCGACGTAGAGCAAGCGGTTGCTTTCTTCGCGTTCGGCGAGTGCGGCAGCGTCCTTGCCGGCCTTTATCGCCTTGAGGCTGCCGGTGCCCTTCACTGGCCACGCCATCGGATTGGGTACGCCCGTCGCAAGCCCGCTGTCCTTGAGCTCGACGAGCTTGTTCTGCTGCGCGCCCCCCGGCGCCGAACAGGTATCGGGCAAGAACACGATCGGTGCTTCGAGCCCCTTCGCACCGTGCACGGTCAGCACGCGCACTTCGTCACGCCCGTGCTCCATGTCGCGCTTGACCTCGCGCGTTCCCGAGCGAAGCCATTGCAGGAAGCCCGTCAGGGACGGCGTTTCCGCTTCGTCGAACTCGATCGCGAGATTGAGGAACTCCGTCAGCGTCTCCACTGCTTCGGGGCCGAGGCGTTCGATCAGTTTCTTGCGGCCGCCGTCGCGGTCGAGAACGTGTGCATAGAATTCGAACGGCGGCGACTGGTCCGCGATTCCGCGCCATCGCAGCAGCGTTTCGGCAGCCGGTGCGAAGCGCGGATCTGTTTTCGCCGCGGCCAGCAGGCGCGTCCATATCGCGGCCCCCTTGCGGTCGACGGCAAGCCGCATCAGATCATCGTCGTCGAGCCCGAAAAGCGGGGACTTGAGAACGGTCGCGAGCGCAAGGTCATCCTCCGGCAAAGTCAGGAAATCGCCGAGCACCATCAGATCGAGTACGGCGAGCTGCTCGGTGATCTTCAGGCGGTCAGCGCCGGCCACGGGAATGCCGCGCGCTTTCAGGGCTGCCACCATCGGGGCGGCAAACGGATGCCGCTTGCGCAGAAGTATCAGCACGTCGCCGGCCCGAACCGGGCGATCTTCAGAAGCGAGCTTCTCGCCGTTCTTCAGCCAGCCCGCGATCGTGTCCGCGATTCTGTCCGCGAGCCGCGTGACGGGCATCGCCTGAGGCTTCTCATCGAGCGGCAACCATGCATCGACTTGGCCGGCCTCGGTCGGCTTTTCCGTCTCCCAGATCTCGAGACTGCCGGCTTGACCAAGCCGCAGCGCGACATGGTTGATCGTGCCGTCTCCTGCCGTCAGGCCCGGCGTGCGCGTGCGGTCCGCGAGCACGCGATCGACGGCCTGCAGCAACGGCTCGACAGTACGAAACGACAGGATCAGCGGCACCCGACGCAGTACGAGCCGCGCAGCGTCCGCTGCGGCTCGGAAGTGCTCGCCCGATTGCGCGAACATACGCGGCTCCGCGCCCTGGAAGCTGTAGATCGATTGCTTCTCGTCGCCCACTGCGAACACGGTGCGCGGCTTCATCTGGCCGCCCGTTACCGGGAAGAACTCACCGGCCAGCGCCTGGATCACGCTCCACTGCAACGGGCTCGTGTCCTGCGCCTCGTCGACGAGAATATGATCGAGACCGCCGTCGAGCTTCAGCAGCACCCACGCGGCAGCCTCCGCATCGAGCAGCAAGCGCGAGGTTCGCTCGATGAGATCCTGGAAGTCGAGCGCGGCGCGCAGTTGCTTCGAAGCCGTGTAACGCTGCATGACGTCACCGGCGAGGCGCAGCAGCGCCATCGACGCGTCGCGCACGTTCAGCGCGCGGCGCTCTTCCATCAGTTCCGCGAACCGGTCTCGCGCCCGCGACAACTGAGCGTGAATTTCCGGATTGGCTTCGCGAACGGCTTTGGTCACGAACCGGGCGTCGGAGCGTGGCTCGAGATCCTTTGTGAGAAACGCACGCGACAGCGCGGCAACGCGGGCAATCGTCGTGGTCGCCTTTGCGGCTTCGATCAACGCCGCGCCGAGTTCGACGTCAGTCTTGCTCTTGGTATTGGCACATAAGATGCCGCCCGCGCCGTTCAGGGCGTCGGCTCCAAGCACACCGGCCAACTCCGCTTCGAGCCCGTCGAGTGTCGCGCCTTCCCGCACGCCGAGGGCATGTGAATAAATCCTCGCTGCCGCCCTCTCGCCTTCCGCGCCGTGCGTCAGGTGGCGCGTCATCGCGTCGATCCATTCGCGCTTGGCGAGTGCGCCGCGCAGGATGGCGTCGAACGCATCGCCCGCCGCGAACCCGACGATCCCTGCGAGGGCTTGCCCCAGCGGCCCCGCGGGATCGCGCACCGCATCGGTAAGTACGCCGTCGATGGCTTCCCGAATGAGCTTCGTGGCCTCGGCGTCGTCGAGAATGGAGAACCCCGGGGGCACACCCGCTTCGAGCGGGAAGCGTTGCAGCAGCCGCTCGCAGAACGCATGGATCGTCTGCACTTTGAGGCCGCCCGGCGTCTCGATCGCACGGGCAAACAGCGCCCGCGCCGCCTTCGCTTCTTCATGGGTGGGTTTGCGTGCAAGCACCTTCGCGAGCGACTGACCCAACTCGTCATCCGGCGCAGTCGCCCACACCGACAGGTCGGCGAACACGCGCCCCGCCATTTCTGCTGCGGCTGCTTTCGTGTACGTCAGGCACAGGATGCGATCCGGCGAGGTGCCGGCGAGCAGGATGCGCAGGACGCGCTGCTTCAGAACATGTGTCTTCCCGGCGCCCGCATTCGCAGCAACCCACGCCGACGCCGTCGGATCCGACGCTTCCGCTTGGGCCCGCTCGGTACGCGCAAGGATTTCCGAGGGTGACACGCTCGGGCTCGTCATGCCTCCTCTCCTTCGTCGCCCGTGCCCGCCCACTCTCCAGCCCGCGCCAGATGCGCGTAATCGTCGTAGTCGTAGGAGAAGCGCGCACGCCGCACGGCACGATAGGGCGTCTCCGGATTGTCGAACGACGCGATCAGCCGTTCCACGCCCGCTTGCGTGTCCCGCGCGAGCTTTTCCAGATCGTCCACCTTGATGTTGAACACTTCGCCGGCGGGATCACCGCCCGACGCCGAGATGTAGCGCAGTCCCGCGATCTGGTTGGCGGTGAGATTGGCGAACCCATTGGCGAGCACGATCGCTGCTTCGAGCGCGAGTTGCGGCGCGAAACCGTCCTTCGCGTCCTT
>CANJPN010000221.1 GCA_947475855.1 Bradyrhizobiaceae bacterium | reverse complement strand
TGAAGGTCGGTGCGGATTGCAGTGCTGACAGCCATGGCGCCCTCCGAATCATTGATCGGCTGGCGCTCCATGAATCACAGTTCGAGAACCAAGTGAATCCACCGAGTCACTTCATGTGCGGGACGGTATGAGAAGCCGTTGGAGAAGCCCGCTGATGTGGCGGCGGAAGCAGCATCCGGCATCGTTGCGCAGACCGCTGAGCCGGCTCCTCAGCCGATGCCGCAATTTTCACGGCTTACGGTTCCGTTCTTCGCGCCTTTGGCGGTAGCGAAGGTGCACGAGGTGCCCGCGCCTGCCGAGATCCCGCCACTCGACGCGTCAGCAGAGGCGGCACCCGCCGTAGTTCCACTGGTGGCGGCAGCGCCTGCACCGGCGTCTGTTCCGGTTGTCGAGGTGAAGCGAAAGGCGGAAGCGAAGCCGGTGCCGCAGACGATCGCGAAACAAACTCCGGCCGCTCCGGTCGAGCCGATGTTCAAGGTGATCAACGTGCGGAGCAGCGACGTGCTCAACGTGCGCGACGGTCCGTCATGGGATCACGAGGTGGTCGGCGCACTTCCACCTGGCGGGCGCAGCGTCGCGATGACGGGTGCGTGCCGTGGGCAGTGGTGTCCGGTGAGACATCTCGACGTGCGCGGATGGGTCAACAGAACCTTTCTCGAGAGCGAAGATGGCGCGGTTGTCCAGTTCGGCAGCGACGCTCAGGCCAATTTGAAGGACAGCGCCGATGCTCCGCGCGGTTGCCTGTCGGCAGCCGCAAGGAATTGCTGGGGCGGATCGAAGGGAAGTTCGGTCCGATGCAACTCGTGTCGACGTGCAGGGCGGGCGCGACGGTTGCGGGCACGGGCAAGCCGTCTCGTCATCGTGACGGCAACGCCATCGATTTCATGGCCGGTGCGCGCAAGCAGGCCGTCGTCGAGTGGCTGATCGCCAATCACGCGAACGGTGGGACCATGACATATCGGGATATGGATCATATCCACATCGACATCGGTCCGCATTTTCTGGCGATCGCGAGTGGTGGACGCTCAGGGCGCGACTGGTCGTCGGACAAAATGGGGTTGTCGGCGGCCAAGTGAGGGCGGCCCGGGCAAATGGTGTTTCATGCGCGTTCCGGGTTCCAGGTCCTGCCGCGCCACACGGCATAGGCGAGCAGGCTTCCGAAGGCGACGAATCCCGCGGCTACGGCAACGAACAGCCAGGTCAGCGACAAGCCCAAGGCGAGCACGATCAATGCGCCGCCGCCGCCCGCGACGGCGAGGCGGACAGCGCCTGCCGTGAACGGCGCGATCATGTTGCCGGTGCCTTGGGTTGCGAAATAGAGCGCCTGGCCGAAACCGAAGAAGCCGAACAGCGGGCCGGCTATCGCGAAGTAGCGCCGCGCCATTTCGGCGGCGGCGGCGTCGGTCGTGAAAAGGCCGATCCACAGGTCGGGTGCGAGTGCGACGGTCGTGCCGATGAGGCCGGTGATCACGAAGACGGCGAGGCCGCCGGTCCACGCGATGCTGCGCGCACGTGCGAATGCTTTCGCGCCGCGATTGGCGCCGACCATCGCGGTCATCGCGCCGCCGACGCTGAAGGTGATCGGGATGAGCAGCAGCTCGAGACGGCTGCCGAGGCCGTAGCCGGCGAGCGCGGCGGTGCCGTAGAGGCCGACGAGGCCGGTGACGATCACGATGGTCGCAATCGTGAGTAGCGCGTTGCCGCAAGCGACGAATCCGACCTTGAGGATGTCGACGAAGATCGCCTTGTCGAGCTGCACGTCGAACAAGCGCAGGCGGATGCCGCTCGCGCCGTTCGCGAGATAGGCTGTCATCACGATCGCGGCGATGGCAAAGCAGATAATTGCTGCGGCGGCTGGACCGGCGACACCGAGCTTGGGCAGGCCGAACCAGCCGAGTGTCAGCGCGCCCGACAAGGGGATGTTGATCAGCGCCGTTGTCGTGAAGACCGCACCGGGGACGGCCATGTTGCCAGTTCCCCGCAACAGCGACGCGAGAGAATTTGCGGCCCAAACGACGATCGCTCCACCGAACATGTAGCGCGCATAGTCGATGGCGCCGGCGAGAGCTTCGTCACGGCCGCCGAGCAGCGCGAACAACGGCTTCGCGAAGATCGCGAACAGAAGGGTGAACAGCAGTGCCATGCCCGTCGCGATAATGAGCGCGTGCAGCGGAATGGCCTCGGCGCGTGCGCGGTCGCCGGCGCCTAGCGCGCGTGCCATCGCCGAGGAGATCCCGCCGCCCATCGCACCGGCGGACATCATCGTCATCAGCGATTGCACGGGAAAAACGAGGGCGAGCGCTGCCAGTGGGGCGACGCCGAGAGTGCCCACGTACCAGGCATCGGCAACGGCGACAGCGGTCTGAACGGCGGATACCACGAGATTGGGCGCAGCCAAGCGCGCCAGCGTCGGGCCGATCGGGGCTTCGAGGAGGCGGCGGGTGCGGGCCGTGGCCGCGGTGGCTGAGCGTGAGGGAGCCGCAGACGGCGAGGGGGTGGCCATGGGGGCTTTCACACACGGGTTGTTGTGGCGTAATTGCTGACACGACCCGTTCGGGTGGGCAAGAGCAATGGCGCATCGTGGTGCGCTTGCTCTCGGCTTGAAAGCGAGGCACGATTGCGGCTGGAAACGCCAAACCAGGGGTGAATGAAATGAAGTTTCAGCCTCCGACGCTCGAGCGGATCATGCGCTCCAAGACCGCGTCTGCGATGCCGTCCGACAAGACGTTCGTCAACAACGAGACGCGGAATTACTTTCAGGCCATCGACAACATGATCAAGGTCTTCGCCTTCCGACCGGAAGACGAGGTGCTGTTCCTGACCGATCCGCTGCTCGACCGCCGTATCATCGACGCTCTGCACGGTATCGCGCTGTCGCGGGGGGCATTCCCGCGCGAATTCATGATGCCGACGACGCAGCTTTCGAGCTGCCCGGAGGAAGCCAAACCAATCATCGAGCGTGCGACTTTCGTCATCTCGAGCTGGTTCTGCTCGGTCAACGATCCGTTCTTCAACAAGCTGCGCAAGGAGAAGGGCCAGCGGTGGGTGAAGATCACCTATTTCCGTGATCTCGATCTGCTGCATACGCCGCAAGCCCGCTTCCCGGTCGATCTCGTCGGGGAAATCATCCGGGCGACGGCGCGGATGTATCCGACCGACCGCAACTTCGACATGTCGTTCAAGTGTCCGCGTGGGTCCGATCTCGTGATCAAGTGGACGCCCGAGATGGTCAAAGGGCTGCTTGGGAACAACCGCTGGCGGGGCCAGGACAAGGCGGTCGAGGATGGCTGCTACGTCCATTTCATGCCGACACACGGGCCCAACATCTATGACCTCAATTGTTTCGGGCGCGATCAGGGCAAGCGCAAGAAGGATCAACACGCCGAGATGGAGGGAGTGATCTATCCCCAATGGGCGATCGGGTTCGAGGAGCCATTCGCCGAGAAGATCGGACTCGAGTTCAAGAACGGTGTGGTGAAGAAGGTGCACGGCAAGTCGGGGCAGGCCGACATCATGCGCGACATACTGGTCGGCGTGAACGCCGAGTTGCACGAACTCGGCTGTGGGTTCAATCCGAAGTATCCGCGTTACAAGGCCTATCCCGCCGGTTCGAACGCGCCGGGCGCTCTGCACTTCGGCACCGACGCGGACCGTCCGAGCGAGTATCTGAAGCGCAACGTGCCGCGCTGGGAGGAGCCGCACATCCACCAGGACAGCGTGATCTTCGACTGCACGGTGAAGGTCGGCGACCGTACATTGATCGACAACGGGTTCCTGATGGCGTTGCGCGATCCCAAGGTCGTGGAGGAAGCATCGCGCTACGGCGATCCGGTCGAACTGCTCGAGACGTTCGTGGAGTGACCGGACCGATCAGATCGGGCGGATGAGGTGAGCTTCATCCGCCGCTTCATTCAAAGGGTCATCCACAGGGCTCCCCGGATCAGGTGGAGTGTCGATTTGCGTTCGGCAATTCCTGGGAGGGTCGTCAGATCTTCGATAGATCTTGTGTGGCCGGCCAGAACAGTTCTTCCGGCTTCACGCGACGCGAGGAGAGGCCATCCTCGAAGGAATAGCGGGTGAGGGTGTCGAGCACGTGGTGGTTGGCTTCGAGCCCGTAGCTCCAATAGTCCCGGCCCATCGACTTCGACAGCCGCTCGAACTCATGCACGCTCCAGGGCAGCGACGAATAGAGATGGCCGATTTGTCCCATCTCGTGCACGCACAGTTCGCGGGCCTTGATGAATGCCTTGAATATGCTGACGGGCAGCCACGGATGCTGCTCTGCCAGCGACTTCCTCACGCCCATGATATGCATGATCGGGAAAATCTTCGATTTCTTGTAATAGGCCTCCTCGACCTCCGGATAGTTCGGCCACATGCGGTCGATATTGGGAGCGCCACGCAGGAAGCATGACGGCGCGCGGGCGGCGAAGATCGCGTCGATCTCGCCCTTCTCCAGCATGTCGGCCAGCGTGCGGTCGGTCGGGATCGACTTCAGCTCGACATCGGCGGGCAGCTTGATCGGGGTGCGTTCCTCGCGTCCGGCCTCCTCGAGACCGCCGTTGCGCCATTTGATGTCGCGCGGGTGCACGCCGTATTCGTCCTTGATGATGCCGCGCAGCCAGACGTTGGCGGTCATCTGATACTCGGGCAGCCCGACGATCTTGCTCTTCAGGTCGGCCGGCGAGCGGATGCCCCGGTCGGTCCGGATGTACAAGCTCGAATGCCGGAACAGACGCGACACGAAGGCAGGGATTCCTACGTAGTGATTGTCACCGCGCGCAACCGACAGCGTATGGCTCGACAGCGACAGTTCCGAGACGTCGAATTCGCGATACTTGAAGGCGCGGTGGAAGGACTCCTCGGGCTCGAGCGGAACTGCGTTGAGAGCGACTCCTTCTATCTCGACGCGGCCGTCGAAAAGCGCGGCCGTGCGGTCGTAGTTGCAAACTGAGAGACTGATTGGAATTCTGCTCATGGAGATGGGACTCTCGCGTTGTCAGGGGGATTGTGCCGCCAGTCTGCCCTTTGGGCGGCAATCGGGCAACCAGGCGCGCGCACTCTCACCAGGACGAGGGGCGCTCTAGGTGGGCAGAGTCCAAATTGCGCACCTATCGAAGGGCTGTTATTCTGTGTCCGTACCTGATGCGGTTGCGGCCAGGGCTCATGCATATGCCCCTCATGAGTGGCTTGGCTGGCAACAGGTTTGTGCAGATCAGCTAGGGCTCGAGGAGCGCGTGTATCATGTTCGATTTGATGGCAGCCGGTTTTCTGGGCTTCTCAGCTGTCATGGTCCTTTTTTTCTTCTTCATGGGGCTACTCAACTGGCGCGACAATCGTTCCAAGTAGCTGCGCCCGTATCTGGGCTATCAGCTTGACTGATGGCGGCAGCGGGCAAGGGGGGCTATTGTGGGCGTCATGCCCATTCGACAGACCCCTGACGACATAATTGATGCTCATGTCATATTCGACCGCCGTCTCCTGACGCAGCGGCGGGAGCGCGTGTGCGCCGATGCCGGCCGTCATGATTTCCTTCTGGCACGGGCTTGCGAGGATATCTGCGACCGCCTTTCAATGGTGCAGCGGAGGTTCGAGCGGGCAGCGGTTCTTGGCGCGCATCACGGTCTGTTGGGGCGTTGCGTTCGAACCCTGCCGAATGTCGGATGGGCGGTCGAGACCGATAGTGCGCCGGGTATGCTTCGGCAGTGCGATGGTCCGCGGGTACTGGCGGATGAAGAGTTGTTGCCGTTTGCCGACGGCTCGCTCGATCTCGTCGTCTCCGCGCTGTCGCTTCAGTTCGTAAATGACTTGCCGGGCGTGCTGGCCCAAGTCAGGCGGGTGCTTAAAGCGGACGGGCTGTTTCTTGCTGCGATGTTGGGTGGGACGACGCTGGCTGAGTTGCGCGAAGCGTTTCTTGTGGCGGAATCCGAGGTGGAGGGCGGGGCTTCTCCCCGGGTTGCGCCGTTGTTGGATGTTCGGGAGGGTGGGGCGCTGCTGCAGCGGGCGGGTTTTGCCCTGCCGGTAGCGGATTGCGATACGGTCGGCGTGACCTATGCAACGGCTCTCGACCTGATGCGCGACGTCAAGGGAATGGGAGCGTCGAACATGCTCCTGGCGCGGCGGCGTGCGCCGTTACGACGGAGCACTCTGCTGCGCGCCATGGAAGTCTATTCGGAACGGTTCGGCGCGGCCGACGGCCGTGTGCGCGCGACCTTCGAGATCATCACGCTTACGGGCTGGGTGCCGCACGAAAGCCAGCAGAAGCCGTTGAAGCCGGGCTCGGCACGTTCGCGGCTCGCAGATGCGCTGCGCGTTCCCGAGCGCTCCGCGGGTGACAAGACCGAGGGATGAAGCTGTTCCTGCAACGGGCGTTTGGGACCGAGCAATTCGCACCTGTCATCGACCGGCGAACAGGCGGGGCGTCGTAGGCTTTCCGTTCGGCGGGATTACAGACTCAGATTGCCCTGGGCTGCGCGGCGCGCCAAACTCTGCTTCAAGTCGTGCGCCATGAGCTGGATAGCGCGGCATCCAGGAGGAGACTTATATGCGCGCAGCATTTTTGGCGGCCGTGGTTACGGCCATGTGCGTGACATCGCCTGCTTCTGCACAGAGTTGGCCAGAACGCGGCGTCAAGATCGTCGTGCCGTTCACGCCGGGCGGGCCGACGGACGTCTATGCGCGTATCGCCGGCGAGATACTGCAAAGAAAACTCGGACAGTCGTTCGTGATCGAGAACAAGCCGGGTGCGGGCGGCAATCCCGGTACGCTCGAGGTCGCGCGCGCCACGCCTGACGGATACACACTGCACGTCGGGGGCGTCTCGACGCATGCGGTGAACCAGACGCTCTATGCCAACTCGGGTTTCGATGCGGTCAACGATTTCGAGCATGTCGCGATCATCGCAGGGGTGAGCAACGTGCTTTATGTGCACCCAAGCGTGAAGGCGCGTTCGCTGAAAGAGTTCATTGCCGAGATCAAGAGTTCCCGTGAGGAAATGCCCTATCCGATGCCCGGCATCGGAACATCGCCCCATCTGGCGTCCGAGATGATGCGTGTGCACTACGACCTGCCGATGAAGCAGGTCGCTTACCGCGGCGCGACACCTGCCATGAGCGACATCATCGCTGGCCACATCAAGATGATGTTCAACAACATCGACAACGCGCTGCCGCAAATCAATGCCGGTACCGTTCGCGCGCTCGCCGTGACATCGCAGAAGCGCGTGGCGGCGCTGCCGGACGTGCCGACTTTCATCGAAAGTGGTGCTGCGGACTTCTTCGTCACCGGCTGGATCAACATGTCGGCGCCGCGGGGGACGCCGGCCGCCATTGTAGAGCGGATCAACAAGCTCGTGATCGACGGGATGAACGAGCCTGCAATGGCCAAGCGGCTGGGTGAGCAGGGCGTGGAGGCGAACCAAATGTCTCCCCAGGACGTGAAAGCGTTCGTGACCACAGAGCGGGCGCGCTGGGGCCGTTTCATTCGCGAGACCGGCATGAAGGTGCAATAGCTAAGACATGCACCGCGCATAGAAGAAGTTGGACGCCCGATCGAGGATTTCGCTTCGTCATTCCGCTTACCAGACGGAGGTTCACGTGGTTCGCATTGCCGGTCTGTTGGTTGCGCTCTTGTTTTCGGCTTCATCTTCCGAAGCGCAATTCTACAAGGACAAGACGCTGGTCTGGCTGATCAACTACGGTGCGGGCGGGAATGCCGACACCGAGGGGAGGGTGTATGCGCGGCACATCGGCAAACACATTCCCGGCCAGCCTCAGATCATCATTCAGAATGCTCCGGGGGCAGGCGGGTATGGTGCGCTCAATACATTGGGGCTGAACCGGAAGTCCGATGGTTTGACCGGCGGGTTTTTCACGGTGAGCGCAGTAGGGCCGGCGATCGAAGATCCGGCGCTGAAGGTGAAGCTGCACGAGTTCCAGTTGATCGGCGGGGCCGCGGGTTGGACGGTCGTGTATGCGCGCCGCGATACGAAGCCGGGGATTGCGACGGCAACGGATCTTGCGAAGGCGGAGATGATTTTTGCGGGCGGGTATGCGCGCAATTCCTCGCACGACGCGCGGCTGACGCTGGCGCTCGAAACAATGGGGCTGAAGCACAAGCTGGTCACGGGCTTTCCCGGCGCCAACGATATCAACAAGGCGTTTCAGGCGGGGGAGGTCAATCTCACGGCGAGTTCGTTGCCGCAGTATCAGAATACGATCGTGCCGAACGTGATCTCAAGTGGGCTGGGCATTGCGCTGTTCCACTATTCCGTGGTGGGCAAGGACGGAAAGCCCGCGGGCAATCCGGTGCTCGAGGCGCAGGGCATTCCGCCGTTTCATGTTTTCCATGCCAAGGCGTTCGGGCGCGAACCAGCCGGCGTGAAGTGGGAGGCGTTGCTGCTGCTCAACGATATCGGCACGAAACTTCAACGCGCGATCGTGCTGCCGGCCGGTTCGCCAGCAGAAGCGGTGGCGGATCTGCGGCGTGGCTTCGAGGGACTGCGGGGCGATGCTGCTTTCACCGAGGAGTTCAAGCGGGTAACGGGCTCGGAGCCCGATCTCGTGAGTGCGTCCGAGGCCGAGCCGCTGCTCACGCGCATGGCGCAGGTGAAGCCGGAGATCCGCGCAGCGCTGCAGGCGGCGACGCGGGAGTGATGCAACGTTACGCGCGGCGGGCTGCACTTCGCTTGCCCGCCCTACGGAGTGGCACCGTGCGGGCTGCTTACGCGTTGAGTTGTTGGCCCAAGCGTCCCGCGAGGTCCTGCACGTACTGCCAGGCGACGCGGCCGGAACGAGCGCCTCGCGTGGTACTCCATTCGAGGGCTTCGCCGCGAAGCTGTTCGGCATTTGCCTCGAGATGGAAGTGCTTCGCGTAGGCCGTGACCATCGCGAGATAGTCGTCCTGGCTGCAATTGTGAAAGCCGAGCCAGAGACCGAAGCGATCCGACAGCGACACTTTCTCTTCGACGGCCTCAGCCGGATTGATCGCGGTCGAGCGCTCGTTCTCGATCATTTCGCGGGGCATCAGGTGGCGGCGGTTGGACGTCGCATAGAACAGCACATTGGTCGGACGGCCCTGGATGCCGCCTTCGAGGACGGCTTTGAGCGACTTATAGCTGGTATCGTCGTGGTCGAACGAAAGGTCGTCGCAGAAAACGATGAAGCGGGATTTGCTCGCCTGTAAGTAACCCAGACAGTGGGGCAGGCTTGCAATGTCTTCGCGGTGGATCTCGACGAGCTTGAGGTTCTTGGTGCGGGGCGCCACTTCCGCGTGAGCAGCTTTTACGAGGGAGCTTTTGCCCATGCCGCGCGAGCCCCAGAGGAGCGCGTTGTTGGCCGGCAATCCCTTTGCGAAGCGATCCGTATTTGCAAGGAGCTGTTCGGCCGCTCGGTCGATGCCTTTCAGCAGCGAGAGCGGCACGCGGTTGACGTGGGGGACCGGCTC
>CANJPN010000220.1 GCA_947475855.1 Bradyrhizobiaceae bacterium | reverse complement strand
CTTCGCCCAACGGGTAGCGCTCGGCGAGCCATTTCGTGACGGCGTCGTTGCTGGTGATGAAGAAGATGCCGAGCAGCATGAGTGCCACGCCCTTCAGCTCGGGTCGCAAATGCATGAGCGTTTCCGGTTCGAGATTTCGTTGGTGGCAATTTCCACGAAAGATACGGCCACGTAAGAAGTGTCTCGACGATGCCAGGCGATTGGTCAATGCTGCGGCCTACCGGAGAATTGTTGGGTCGCGGCCAGTGGCCCATTCGCGCTAGCATAGACGGATGGAAGACCTCGAAAATTCCCATGCGTTCCCGGACAAACGTTCCGACCGTCAGGTCGGAGCGTGAAGATCCGGGGTCTTTCCCCTCTCAGAAGTGTAAAGAACCCGGATAGCCTCGCTGCACTCGGCTTCCGGGAACGCACGAAACTTCTATGTTGGCGCAAATGGGCCAGTGGCCTTGACCCAACCTACGATGGCGTAGGGAAGGTGGCTATTGGGAGGGCTCGACGTGGTGTTCCGAAACCTTGTTTCATTCGGGTTGTTCATTGGGGCGTGGATCATGCTGATGACATCGCGGCCGACTGGCGCGCATGGCCCTGAAATGATGACGATCGACCGGCTCGTCGCGCACACGTCGACAGTGCCGGCGGTGAAGGGACGACAAGTCGATCTGTTCGTGCGCGAGAAGGTTCCCACGGCCTACGTCGAGGGCAATCCGGGATCGCTGGAAGGCAAGGTGGTGCTGTTCGTTCACGGGGGGTATTCGCCGGCGACGCTCGCGTTCGACGTGCCTTATCGCGATTATTCGTGGATGGAGTTCCTGGCCTACGGCGGGTTCGACGTGTTCGCGATGGACATGACGGGATACGGGCGTTCGACGCGCCCCCTGATGGACGATCCCTGCAACGTCGATCCTAAACAGCAGCCGCTGCTGGTGCCGCGCAATCTCAAGGCGCCGTGCGCAAACCCCTATCCGTTCGAACTCGTGAACTCGGACAGCGAGAGCGACGACATCGACGCGGTCGTCGAGTACGTGCGGAAACTGCGACGCGTGGAGAAGGTGACGCTGATCGGCTGGTCGGGCGGCGGCATTCGGACGGGAACTTATGCCGTGCGACATCCCGGCAAGGTCGACCGGCACATTATCTGGGCGTCGTCGAATTACAAGCGCGACAATCCCGATGGTCCGCCGGATACGCTGCCGAAGCCCGGCGTGCCGATGACGCTGCAGACGCGCGAGGTCGGGATCGGCAATCGCTGGCTTGCAAACGTGAAATGCGATGGCCAGGTCGAGCCGGGGATGCCGGACATGATTGCAGCGCTGAACGGACTTGCCGATCCGCTCGGTGCGACGTGGGGGCCAGGTGTGCTGCGCGCGCCGTCGCGGACGTACTGGGGGTGGAATGCGAAGAGTGCGGCCAAGCTCAAGGCACCGACGCTGATCATGGTCGGGGAAGAGGACGATCTGCTGGCGTCGAACGTGCAGTTGTTTGAGGATCACGGCGCCGAGAAGAAGCTGTACGTACAGATCGCGTGTGCGACGCACTACATGAACTGGGAGCGGCAACGCAAAGTGCTGCATCGCGCGTCGCTGGAGTGGCTCACGAAGGGGACGCTGGATGGCGTCGATCGCGGGCGGTTGAAGGCCGATGCGGCGGGCAAGATCGGGCGATAAGGGCGTAGGGCGGGCAAGCGTGGCGCTGCCCGCTGTTTGCGAAGCTCGGTCCCTGGCGGGTTGCGCGGCGAATGCCGCTTACCCGCCCTACGTATGCCGATGGCGTGTCGTGAAGAGGCAGGTTTACGAGCCCCAGACTTCCTTGGCGAGTTCGACGACCATGGTGAGCTTCGCCCACTGCTCGTCTTCGGCCAAGGTGTTGCCTTCCTCGGTGGAGGCGAAGCCGCACTGCGGCGACAGGCAGAGTTGCTCGAGGCCGACGAACTTGGTCGCTTCTTCGATGCGGCGTTTGATGGCGTCCTTGGTCTCGAGCGTGCCAACCTTCGTGGTGATGAGGCCAAGGACGACCTTCTTGCCTTTCGGCAGGAAGCGCAGCGGCGAGAGATCGCCGGCGCGGTCGGAATCCCACTCCAGGAAATAGGCGTCGACGTTGGTCTTGTTGAACAGGAGGTCGGCGATCGGCTCGTAGCCGCCGGAGGAGACGAACGTGGAGCGGAAGTTGCCGCGGCAGACGTGGATCGACGTCGTCATGTCGGCGGGCTTCTTGGCAACGGCGGCATTGATCATGTCGGAGAACTTGCCGGGCAGGGTCTTGGGGTCGTCACCGCGGTCGGCCAGCATCTTGAGCTGGGCGGGATCGCAGAAGTAGGCGAACGAGCAGTCGTCGATCTGCAGGTAACGGCAGCCGGCGTCGTGGAAGCCCTTGACCGCGCCGGCGTAGGCTTGGCCGAGGTCGTGCCAGTATTCGTTCTGGTCGGGGTAGAGGCCGGCACCGATCGCCTTGCGGCCGCCGCGGTAGTAGAGCATCGACGGGGAAGGTATCGTCATCTTGGGAGTCTGCTTCGTGTTCGCCTTCAGGAACTTGAAGTGCTCGACGAAGGGATGCGAATTCGAGAACCCGATCTTGCCGCGGATCATCGGCACCTGGGCCTTGGTCTGCACGCCCTTGAACTGGATGCCCTGGTCCGCCGTCTCGAGATTGACGCCATCGAGCGCGCCGAGAAAGTCATAATGCCACCAGGAACGGCGGTACTCGCCGTCGGTGATCGCCTTGAGGCCGATGCTCTCCTGCTTAGCGATAATTTTGCGAATCTCGACGTCCTCGACGGCCTTCAATTGTTCGGCCGTAATCGTGCCGGCCTCCCGCTTGGTGCGGGCATCCTTGAGTGGGGCCGAGCGCAGGATCGAACCTACATGGTCGGCGCGGAACGGCAGATTGGAAGACATCGATATCTCCTTGGCGGCTTGCGAATGGCTTGTTGGTTGTCGGTAGCTTCGATTGCCCATTCGATGGGCGCAGCGTGGAACCTTATTGTGCAAACTTCCTACTCTTCGCCGAGTGATATGGCTACCCCGTCGATGTGTCCCGAGACGCCCTTGCCAACGTGCCGATCAAGCAGCAAGATCACCTCGTGATATTCCAACTGGAGGGAAAAACATGCTCCGCAAGCCTGTCACTCGCAGAACATTCAGTGCCATGTTGGGTAGCTTCGGAGCTACGGTTGGTTCCGTCGGCCAGCTGAGCGCTCAGGGCGCTGATGTCGTCAAGATCGGTGCGGCGCTGCCGCTGACGGGGCCGTTGTCACCCGAGGGCATCAAACAGCAGCGGGGCTATAGCCTGTGGGCGGATGCGGTCAACGCCAAGGGAGGGATCAAGGCCGGGGGGAAGACCTACAAAGTCGAGATCATCTTCGTCGACTACGCCTCCAATACGCCGCGCGCCGTGCAATCGACGGAGCGGCTCATTACCCAGGACAACGTGAGCTTCATTCTTGCGCCGTTCGGCTCTGGCGCCACCAAGGCCGCGAGCAGCGTGAACGAGAAGTACGAGATTCCGATGATCGCGCCGAGCGCGTCTGCGACGGAAATCTTCGACCAGAAGTACAAATACATCTTCAGCACACTCACGCCGAACAATTCCGTCACGGAGCCACTGGCGGAGGCCATTTCTCAGAACAAGAGCATCAAACGGCTGGCCATTCTTGCCCGCAACGATCTCTTCCCGCTCGCGATCGCGCAGGAGATGGAGAAGAGCGCGAAAGCCCGTGGCATGGAAGTCGTGATGTTCGAGCGTTACGCCATCGGCGTGCTCGACCATTCGGCCGCGATCACGCAGATGAGGGCGGCGAATCCAGATTGGGTGTACGGTACGGGCTACATCAACGATCTCGTCGCGATGCGCAAACAGATGGCAGATCTCGGTGTGAAGCCGAAGGCGATCAGCATGATCGCGGGGCCGGCATACAAGGAGTTCGCGCAAGCCGCGGGGCCGCTAGCGGAGAACGTGTCGAGCTCGGCGTGGTGGCATCCAACTGTCCGCTACAATGGCAAGGACGTGTTCGGCTCCACCGAAGCGTTCAACGCGGCGTGGACGGCCAAGTACAAGGACGACGCTGATTATATCGAGGCGTCGTCGGCCGTATGCGGAGCGATCATTCAGCTCGGCATCGAGGCGGCCAATTCGGTCGATCCGAAGAAGGTGCGCGATGCGATCGCCAAGCTCGATGTCGAGACGTTCTATGGCAAGGTGCGTTTCGGGGATAGCGGACAGATCAATTCGCTGGAGCCGCCCGTGTTCCAGTTGCAGGGTGGCAAGCCGGTTGTGATCTCTCCGAAGGTCATCAAGCAAGGCGAGATGAAGTTTTGATGTGACCGGTGACAACCGTGAGGTGTCGAGGGTTGTCGAGCGCTGGAAGCGGCGTTCGTCGGCGTCTGGACCCTTGCAGGCATCGAAACGGATTGAGCGACCCTCCATTCTTGTAAAGACGTGATGATCTATCTTCAGCTATTGGCCAACGGGATCGTGCTGGGCGGGCTTTACGCCGCGATCGCCGCTGGCTTCTCACTCGTGTGGGGCGTGCTCAACGTCATCAATATTCTGCACGGCTCGTTCATCGTGCTGGGGTCCTACATTGCGTTCTTCCTCTATGCCTACGCGGGTTTGCATCCCTTTCTGGCGATCGTGCCGGCGGGTATCGTGCTGTTTGCGCTGGGCTGGGCTTTGCAGACAGTGTTTATCAATCGGGTCGTCACGGCGCCGGTGCTGATCACGCTGACACTGACGTTCGGTCTCGATCTCGTGCTGAACAATGCGATGCTGGTCGCGTTCACCGCCGATTACCGGAAAGTGAACCTCGCAACCCCGCTGCCGGCTTTGGAACTGGGATCGGTGTTCATTCCCGGTGACAAGCTTGCGGCGATGGTGCTGGCGGTGGCGCTGACCTACGGGCTCTATCGCCTGCTCGGGGACAGCAACGTCGGACGAGCGATCGTTGCTGTCAGGATGGATCGCGAGGCGGCGTCGCTGATGGGCGTCGAGGTGAAGCAGATCAATGCGATCACGTTCGGAATCGGGGCGCTGATGGCCGGTGCGGCGGGCGCTCTGCTCAGCATCATCTATCCGATCTCGCCGATCAACAGCACGCTGTTCCTCGGGAAGGCTTTCGTGGTCTGCGTGTTGGGTGGACTCGGCAGTGTGCCGGGCGCGCTGGTCGGCGGGCTCGCGTTAGGGCTGCTGGAAAGTCTGGGCGGCTACGCACTGGGGCCTGAGCATTCGGTGACGCTGTCGTTCAGCTTGCTCTTGCTTTTGCTGTTCGTGCGGCCGAGCGGACTGCTGGGCAGGCGGGGGTATGAATGACCCGCAACGTCATCACGACATGGATTGCTTTCGCTGTAGGGATCGCTTTGTGCGCCGTTCTGCCGATCTTCGGCGGCAATTATACTTTGCGTCTCGCCACGACGGTCGCGATGTATGCGGTGCTGGCGCAATCCTGGAACTTCATCGGCGGGCTGGCGGCCTATCCTTCGTTCGCGACGGCGGCTTTCTTCGGGCTGGGCGCCTACATCTCGGCGGTGCTGCAAACCAAGGGCGTACCACTGTACTGGACATGGGTTCTCGGCGGGCTGGGGGCTGCGCTGTTCGCGGCGTTTCTTGGTGGTGCAATCCTGCATCTGCGCGGGCATTACTTCGCCATTGCGAGTCTGGTCGTGGCGGAGGTGCTGCGTGAGCTGATCAACACGACGCCGGATCTGACCGGAGGCGGCATGGGGCTCAACGTGCCGGCATTGAAGATGTCAGTCGGGGAGCAGGCGCAATTCTTCTATCACGCGATGCTGGCGCTGTTCGCTATTTCGCTGGCGACGGCGATCTTCGTGCATAGGGGCAAGAGTGGATTTGCGCTTCAGTGCATCAAGCAGAACGAGGACGCGGCCAGCATTCTCGGCGTCAATGCGTATGCCTACAAGTCGCTGGCTTTCGTGTTGTCGGCGGTGTTCGTCGGGGCTGCCGGCGGAATGTATGCGACGTGGACACGATACATCGATCCAACCGACGTGTTCGATGTGCTACTGTCTGTGAAGCCGCTTGTCATGGTGCTGCTCGGCGGCGTCGGTACGTTGCTGGGGCCCGTGGTCGGTGCGTTCATCCTATTGGCGCTGGAAGAGGTCGTCTGGCGGAATTTCCTCACGATGCATGCGGCGGCGCTGGGCGTCATCATCGTGGCGCTCGTGCTGTACCTCCCGAACGGCCTGATGTCGCTGGTGCGTGAGATCGCTCGTCGCCGAGGTCGGGCATGAGGGGGGCACTACTGGAACTCGAAGGCGTCGAGCGGCGCTTCGGTGGCTTGAAGGCCGTCGATGGCGTGACGGTCAGTATCGCGCGAGGTGAGATCATCGGGCTGATAGGTCCCAACGGAGCTGGCAAGACGACGCTGATCAACACGATCACGGGTGTGCATCCGGCAACGGCAGGGCGCATCGTGTTCGAGGGGCGGGACATCACGCGGCTCAAGCCACACGTCATCGCTGGGCTGGGGCTCGCGCGGACGTTCCAAATCGTGCAACCGTTTCCTGCGATGACCGTGCTCGAGAACGTTACGGCGGGCGCGCTGTTCGCGGGGGGAGCGCCGACGATGAAGGCCGCACAAGAAGCGGCGATGGAGCGGCTCGAATTTACCGGACTTGCGGCGCACGCTTCGAAGCCCGCATCGACGCTGACGCTCGCGCAACGCAAGCGATTGGAGCTTGCGAAGAGCCTCGCGATGAAGCCGCGACTGCTCATGCTCGACGAGGTGAACGCCGGGCTCAATTCGTCGGAGGTGGATGACGCACTCGACATCATCCGGCGCATCGCCGCCTCCGGTGTCACCATTCTGGTGGTTGAGCATCTGATGAAGGTGGTCTTGTCGGTCTCGCAGCGGATCATCGTCCTGCATCACGGCCAGCTCATCGCCGAGGGCGAACCCAAGGCGGTGCTGTCCAGCCCTGCGGTGATCGAGGCTTATCTGGGTTCGCGCTACGCCGACCGCATCGCCGGAGGCGCTGGATGAACGAGGCGCTCAAGCTCGATGTGCGCAATCTGCAAGCCGGATACGGTGATGTGCAGGTGCTGTGGGACGTGTCGCTGGATGTGGCTGCGGGCGAGATCGTGGCGATCATCGGCTCGAACGGTGCGGGCAAGTCGACGATCATGCGGACGCTTTCGGGGCTTCTGCCCGTCAAGGGCGGAACCTTCTCGATCGACGGGCGGCCGATGGCAGATGCGAGCGCTGCCGATCTCGTGCGCGCGGGGATCGCTCACGTGCCGGAGGGACGCCGGTTGTTCTCGGCAATGAGCGTGCGAGACAACCTGCTGATGGGTGCCTACCTGCGGGAGGACAAGGCGGAGATCGCGGCGGATCTGGAAAGCGTGTACCAGATGTTTCCGATCCTCGCCGACCGTCGTGGCCAGGATGCGGGTACGATGTCCGGCGGTGAGCAGCAGATGTGCGCGATCGGCCGTGGGCTGATGTCGCGACCCAGCCTGCTGCTGATCGACGAGCTTTCATTGGGGCTTGCGCCTCGGATCGTGGATCAGCTTTCCGACCGTCTACGCGAGATCAACGCGAAGGGCGTCGCAATCTTGTTGGTCGAACAGGATGTGATCGCGGGGCTCGAGTTGGCGAACCGTGGGTTCATCGTAGATCGCGGGCGGGTGACGCTGTCGGGGCCAGCGAAGGATTTGCAGGGCAATGCCGCCGTGCGCGAGGCGTATATGGGTTTGGGTGCAGCTTGATGTTTCGTTCTCGTTTAGGGGCGTGCGTCTGGGAATTGATCGGGAGCAAGGGTGATGGCTGAGGTTCTGGCGTTTGCGACGGGTGGCTATCGTTATATTCCAGCCGTGTTTCAGTACTCGGGCGGCGTTGCAGCCGAGCCGGGATTTCGGCTGCGGCGCGTGCGTTTCGCCGAACCGTTGCCGCTGGTGGCCGGGTTCGCTGCGGCCGAGAAGATCATGACGCGTGCAGGCAGGCCCGTGTCGGCGTTTGCGGCGTGTGAGCTGCGCTCGCCGGCACCCTTTACCGAGGAAGGCTTCAAGGCGTTCAACCTGATCTATGTGGGGACGCTCACGAAGTGGGGCATCTACGACGAGAAGACGAAGGCCAATCCGGTAGCGCGCAGCAACGTGTGTCCTGAAATCGCGCCGCCGCCAGAACCGTCAATGCATGCATTTACGTTCACTGAGGTCGATGCGGACGCTGGGCCGAGCTTTCACATTGCCGGCAGTGGAGAGGCCCGCGAAGGCGGGGCTAGCTACAAGGAGCGCATCATCAGGATCGGCGAGACGAACCCGGATGCCATGTTGGAGAAGGCGCGCTGGGTGCTCGGCGAGATGGAGCGGCGGATGGGTCTGCTCGGTTTCGGGTGGAAGGATACCACGGCTGCGCAGGTCTACTCGGTGCACGACATCCATCCGTTCGTGGCGAGCGAGATCGTGCGGCGTGGTGCGGCCCGGCATGGAATAACGTGGCATTACTGCCGGCCGCCAGTGGTCGATCTCGAATATGAAATGGATTGCCGAGGCATCGAGCACGAGCAAGTCGTGAAGGTGTGACGTAGGGTGCGGTCGCGCGTTGGCGCGTATCGCACCAGCTTCAGTCGCGGGACGGTCCGGTACGCTTCGCTACCGCACCCTACGGGTTGGATGACAAAGTTATGGGCGTTGTCACGAAGACTGGGATCGGCGCGCGGGTGCCCCGTCTCGAACTCAAGCGTCTCGCGGCAGGGCGTGGGCGATATGTCGACGACATTGTTCTGCCGCGCATGCTGCATGCCGCATTCGTGCGCAGCCCCTACGCGCACGCTCGCTTGATTTCGGTCGAGACGGCAGCGGCGCGAGCCATGCCGGGAACGGTCGCCGTAATGACGGCCGCAGAGATCAATCCGATGTGCAAGCCGTTCGTGGGCGTCGCGCAGCATCGGCCCGGACATCGCTCGCCACCGCAGCAGCTGTTTGTTTCCGAAAAGGCGGTCTGGCAGGGGCAGCCGGTTGCCGTGGTGGTGGCGGCGACGCGCGCGCAGGCGGAGGATGCCGCCGAACTCGTGCAGTGCGAGTGGGAGGAGTTGACCGCATCGGCCAGCATCGAACATGCACTTGACGTAGCGCGTGGCGGCATTGTCCATGCCGAGATCGCGGACAACATTGCATTCGATTTCAGAATCGAGAAGGGCGATCCAGACCGCGCATTTGCCGAAGCCGACTTGGTCGTCGAAGAGGAGATCCGGTTCGAGCGGCAGCAAGCCGTCACGCTGGAGCCGCGTGGGTTGATCGCTGATTTCAACCCTTCCGACGGTACGCTCAACGTCATTCACGCGCATCAATCGCCATTCCAGATGCAGGACATTTTCAGCCGGCATTTCGGAATAGCGGAACAGAAAGTGCGGGTGACGGCGCCAGATATCGGTGGCGGCTTCGGCATGAAGTTGAACATCTACCCGGACGAGATCGCGACAGTCGCGGCGAGTATCCGGCTAGGACGACCGGTCAAGCTGATCGTCGACCGGCT
>CANJPN010000219.1 GCA_947475855.1 Bradyrhizobiaceae bacterium | reverse complement strand
TACAACTTCGCCAGGCTGCTGGCGTGGCTCAGAGAGCTTTGGCGCGTCCTGCTTGCGACCCTCGCCTTGATGCGTCTCGCCGGCCCCCCACCAGCGACGCCTGCATTGACTGCAACCTGATCGCCCCAAACTTCACGGCCGACTGAATAGTCTGCCGGCTTACAACAAGCGGAGGGTTTCAAGAATGAAGTGTTCTACTTTGCGCCTTGGCGTCGCGTTTGCTGCTACTGCGTTGATGGCTACGGGCGCGTTCGCGCAGAGCCGGCCCACCATCGAGACCACGAAGGTCGAGGGCACGGACAACGTCTATGTGTTCCGGAACCAGAACCACCAGGCGATGTTCATCGTCACGCCTGCCGGTGTTATCGCGACCGATCCCATCGCCTACGGCAAGCCGCAGGGCGGCCAACAGTATCTCGACGAAATCCGCAAGATCTCGAGCCAGCCGATCAAGTATGTGATCTACAGCCACCATCACTACGATCACATCGCCGGCGGCAAGGCTTTCAAGGATGTCGGCGCGCGGTTCGTTGCGCACCGTAATGCAACGGCTCGACTGAAGGCGCTGGCGGATCCGAACACTGTTCTGCCGGATGAGAGCGTCGGCGATCGCGGGCGCACGATCAAGCTCGGTGGCACTACGCTGGAGCTCAAGTACTACGGCGTCAATCACTCCGACAGCTCGCTGGTGATGTATCTTCCCAAAGAGAAGCTCGCGTTCGCGGTGGATTGGATTTCGGCCGGTACGTTCCCTGGCGTCGGCATGATCGACAGCCAGCCGCTGCTTTGGATATCAGCGCTGAAGGAAGTGCAGAAGCTCGACTTCACGCGCTTCATTCCCGGCCATCCCGGCAACGGCAACCGGACCTTGGGCGACAAGAAGGACATCGTCGAGCTGATCGACATCCTGCAGACCGCGTCGGACACCGTGAAAGCGGAAGCGCGGGCGGGTAAATGCTGGGAGCCTGCCAGCAAGGAAACGCAGTTCAGCAAGTTCGCCAAGATGCCCGGCTACGAGAATGGGCGCCCGCACCTCGCGCAACGGTTCTGCGGCCTTTGGGGACGCGGGACTTAGTTAGAGGTCTATTCTTCGTAGGTTGGGTTAGCGCGTAGCGCGTAACCCAACATTCCACGAAAGGCCGAAGTTGCGTTGGGTTACGCTCGGCAGCGCCGAGCTAACCCAGACTGTATGTCCCTTCCTCGAGCGAGGCGACTCGCCTTCGATGTGAGATCGAGGGTTACCCGGATTGGCCGGGCAGAGCCTCACACAAGGAGGGCGAGTCGTGGGACATCTTAGCGAAGCTTTCGTCGGAATCGATACCTCGAAGTTGAAGAACGCCGTCTCGATTGCCGAAGGCGGGAGGAACGGCGAGATGCGCTATCTGGGTGAGTTCGATACGTCCGAGGCGGCCACCAGGAAGTTGATCGCAAGGCTGGCGGCCAAGCACGACAAGCTGACGTTCTGCTACGAGGCTGGACCAACCGGCTACGGCCTGCACCGTCTGATCGAGAGCCTCGGGCATCGCAACATCGTGGTGGCGCCGTCGCTGATCCCGAAGAAGGCCGGCGAGCAGGTGAAGACCAACCGCCGCGACGCGAACAATCTGGCCCGTCTGCTGCGAGCGGGCGAGCTGACCGCGGTGTGGGTGCCCGACGTGACGCATGAGGCGATGCGTGATCTCAGCCGGGCGCGGGCATCCGCCGTTGACGATCTCAAGGCCAAACGACAGCAGATCTCCTCGCTGCTGCTGCGGCTCGGCCTGCACTATCCGGGCAAGAAGACGTGGGGGAAGGCGCATCGCAACTGGCTCGCTTCGGTCAAGCTGGCGCATCGCGAGCAGCGCTTCGTGCTGGAGGAGCTGAGGCTGGCCGAGCGCCAGGCGCAGGAGCGCGTCGATCGTATCGAGAAGACGATTGGCGAGGCGGTGCAGGAATGGTCGCTGCGCGAGGTCGTGACCGCGCTGCAGGCGATGCGCGGTATCGATCTGATCTCGGCAGTGACCTTGATGGCCGAGCTCGGCGACCTCACGCGGTTCGCCCGCGCGCATGAGCTCATGGGCTACCTCGGCCTCGTGCCCAGCGAGAACTCGACTGGTGACAAGGTCCGGCGTGGAGGCATCACCAAGGCCGGCAATACGCGCGCCCGGACGACGCTGGTCGAGGCGTCGTGGAGCTATCGCCACCCGCCACGGGTCGGCCGTGAAAAGCAGGCCAAGGTCGATGCCACGCCCGAGGCGGTGCGCGAGATTGCGTGGAAGGCACAGGTGCGGTTGAGCAGCCGCTACCGCAAGCTCATACGCAACGGCAAGCTCAAGTGTGTGACGGTCACAGCCGTCGCGCGTGAACTCGCCGGCTTCGTCTGGGCGATCGGACAGGTCGTGCGACCCGCATCACCGGTCGGTGCGCGCTGAGAGCGCGTAAGGGCTCGGCGACACCGAGCAAGACCGACCACCAGCGCCAGGAAACGAAAGGCGAGACGGGCTCGATGCGTAAACAGATGATTGTGCAGCGGAAGAGGCGGAGCCACGGTGTGGGGAACCCTCGGGTAGGTTGTGTGGCAGACTGCGGTGCAAACCGCGGATCGACGCCCGTACCCAGACCGAGGCAGCCCCGGACGGACAAACGGAACTGCGGTATCCAACCCGCGAATCAGAGCTTGCAAACCGACGTCTTCGGCTCCGCCTCCTCTTCTGCACGATCCTGCACTACAATGATCGAACGCGTTTGCGGCACGGTTGCCAAGCCGCGCCCGCACCGCTTGACATGGGACATCAGAGACCTACGGTGTCGTCACTTCGCACCTGCCCGCCCAAGCACCTCGCGCGTGCGTTTTATGACCTCGGGCGAGGCGGCGTAGGCGGCGGCGAGGGTGGCGGCCAGTTGCTCGCCGGTCATGGAATCGACCTTGAAGTCGTTCTTGGCGGCGTCGGCCACGAATTGCGGATCGGTCATCGTCCGATCGAAGGCGCGGCGCAACAGGGCGATGCGATCCAGTGGCACGCCGGGTGGCGCCATGAGCGGGCGGCCGAGCGCGGAGCGCGTGAGGAACAGTTGCAGGACCTGGCGTTCGTCGTCGCTGCGGGCGACATCACGCCAAGTCGCGACGCCCATGAGGCGCGGGTCCGGATCCAGCCGGCCCTGGAACAGGATCGTGAGCTTGCCTGCCTTGGCGAATGTCGAGGCGTGCATCACGCTGTCGTGGCTGCCGCACATGCCCTGCGCTTCGCCGCGCTCGATGGCGAGGTGCATCTCGTTGGAGCCCTTGTAGCCTTTTACGGTCTTGAGCTTGAGGCCTAGCAGCACGCTGAGGAATTCGGGGTAGAGTGCGCTGTCGGTGCCCGAGCCTGTCGCTGCCATGATCAGCGGCTTGTGGTAGAGGTCCTTGATGTTGCCAATGCCCGCATCGGAGCGCGCGACGCAGATCGCGGTGTCGCGGTCGGGGCTGCCGATCCAATTCAGACGCAACGGATCGAAGCTCGTGCCTTGTCCGCCGAACAGGGGCTCCAGGGGAATGCCTCGGCTGACGCTGGCGATGACCGTGCCGTCCTTGGGCGATACCGCGTATATCTGGTTTGCTAGCGCGAGACCGCCGGCCCCGGGTACGTTCTGGGCCAAGATGTTGGGCTGGCCGGGGATGTGGCGGCTCATGTGACGGGCGATCAGGCGTGCCCAGGTGTCGTTGCCGCCGCCCGAGCCGAAACCGATCAGCAGTGTGACCGTTCTGTCTTTGTAGAAATCGGGGGCAGCAGGCTGAGCCGCTACCGAGGTTGCTGCACCTGCGGCGAACGCCATCGCGGAAAGCAATCCTGCAATCTTGCGCACGGTGCACCCTCCCTGGATCCGGACCGGTTCTCGTGGGGCTTTGGGATATCCAACTCAAACCGCATCCACCATAACTCGCATAGAGGCGCGGGTGGAGATTGACGCCCATTGCCTGCAGGTGGACAAGTCGATTTCACCTCTTCGGTCACTCACCAGACATTTCCAGGGAGAAGCGAAATCATGGCCAAGGCCGCGTCGAAGAAGACGAAGAAGCTGACGATGAAGGACGTGGAGGCGGCGGCCGAGCGCCTCAAGAACTGGGGCAAGTGGGGCAAGAACGACCAGATCGGAACGCTGAACTACACTCAGCCCGAGGACGTGGTGAAGGCGGCACAGCTCGTGCGCACGGGCAAGGTGGTTTCGCTCGCGATCCCCTACGACAAAGACGGTCCGCAGGGCGGCAAGACGAAGTTCCCGCCGGTCGGCCGTTTCAATCCCGTGCATCTCATGCTGCGCTCGGGTGCCGATGCCTATTCCGGCGTGCTCGACAAGCGCGGAATCCGTTCGGCCGACGACATCCTGCTGTTTCCGATGCAGTCGGGCACGCATTGGGACGGGCTCGGCCACATCTTCTACGGCAACAACATGTGGAACGGGTACGACTGCCGGGAGGTGAACTCGTTCGGCGCGCACCAATGCGGCATCCATCACACGGCCGAGAAGATGGTTGGGCGCGGCGTGCTGCTCGACATCGCGCGGCACATGAAGGTCGACTGGCTCGAGGACGGGTTCGCGATCGACAATGATGTTCTCGATGCGTGCGCAAAAGCGCAGAAGGTCACGATCGGGCGCGGCGATCATCTGCTGATCCGCACGGGGCAGATGGAGCGTTGCTGGAACGACAAGTCGTGGGACGGATATCCCGGCGGCGATGCGCCGGGTCTCGCGTTCGAGACGCTCGACTGGCTGCAGGAGCATCAGGTGGCGGCCGTGGCGACGGATACGTGGGGCGTGGAAGTGCGGCCCAATCCGGTCGAGCCCGGTACGAACCTCAACCAGCCGTGGCACTGGATCTGTATCCCGATCATGGGCCTGACGATGGGCGAGATCTTCAAGCTCGACGAGCTCGGCAAGGCCTGCGCGAAGGACAAGCGCTGGGAGTTCATGTTCGTCGGCCCGGCGCTGCCGATTACCGGAGCGGTGGGCTCGCCGATCAATCCGATCGCGATTCTGTAACGACAGAATGCCGGCCCCGGCGTTGAGGTGTGCCGCATTAGCTTGCCATTAAGATTTACTCGGCCGGGCGGGCGACCCGGCCGAAATTGCCCTGCGCTGGTTCCCGTTCCCCGCGGGGGCATGCTTTGAGCCGATCTTAACTCACCTGCGTTATGGTCTTTCCGGTGCACAGATTGTAGCGGGGACGTTCGTGGGTACGCCGCGGGGGCATGATCATCATTCCGGGTATTGGCCTGCCATCGATGGATTGCGGGCTATCGCCATTTTGCTGGTCGTCTTGTTCCATGCCGGATTTCCGCAGTTCGCCGGCGGATACGTGGGCGTCGACGTCTTCTTCGTTCTATCGGGCTTCCTGATCACGGGGCTGCTGGCGCGCGAGGTGCAGGCCACCGGTCGCATCGACATCCTCGACTTCTACGCCCGGCGCGTCCGTCGCCTGCTGCCGGCGCTTGTCGTGGTGCTGCTGGCTACTCTGGTCGCCGGTCGCCTTCTCTTATCGCCGATCTCGGAGCAGTCGGATCTTGCCATTTCCGCAATTGCAGCCGTCACGTTTTGCGCGAACCTGCTGTTCTGGTACACGCAGTCGAGCTATTTCGCCGGACTGTCGGAAGAGATTCCGCTGCTGCATCTGTGGACGCTGAGCGTCGAGGAGCAGTTCTACGTCGTCTGGCCGCTGATCATAATTGCAGCCGCAGCGATGGTGCGAGACAGGGCACGCAAGCTGACGTTCGTGCGGAACGGGTTGATCGTGCTTTCGATCGCTTCGTTCGCAGCAGCCTTCTTCGTGATGCAGACGCGACCGACGACGGCGTTCTACATGATGCACTATCGCGCTTGGGAATTCGGTATCGGCGCGCTGCTCGCGCTGGCGCCACTCCAGCGCTATGCGCAGAGCGGTTTGGGGAACCGTGGCGGCTTGTTCGCCTGGGCGGGAATTGGGGGCATGCTCACCGCAGGGGTGATGCTGAACAGCGCCTCACTGTTCCCGGGGCCCGGTGCGCTGCTGCCCGTGCTGGCATCGGCGGCGGCCATCGCCGGCGTCATCATCGCGCCAGCGAGCTTGCCGTCGCGTCTGCTGGCTTCGGCACCGATGGTGACGCTCGGAAAGCTGTCGTACTCCTGGTATCTGTGGCACTGGCCGTTGTTCGCGATCGCCAGGGCGCACGGCATGGGAGAATTGCCGCTGGTGGTGAGCACGCCTCTTGCGTTGGTTGCGCTCGTGCTTTCTGCACTGACCTACCGTTACGTCGAAGAGCCGATCCGGCGGTTGAAGCCCGGACCGTTCGCTGCCCCACGATCAAGCGTGCTTGCCGGAATGGCCATGGTCGCCGGCGTGTTCGCGTGCTCGCTGCTGTCGCTGAGGCTGGTCGGCGAGCAGATCGCAAGCGACCGGACGCTCTCGGCCGTCTCCATGGCGCAGAGCACCCGTTACGATTTCAAGCCGGAATGCGCCATTCACCGCTTTCAATTCGACAAGCTGGCCCCGTCGGGCGATTGCACCATCGGTGGCGCGTCGGGAAGCCCGTTGGTATTCCTGTGGGGAGACTCGCTGGCATGGCAGACGCGGCCTGGCCTCAGCGAGTGGGGCAAGTCCAACGGCGTTCGCGTGCTGACGCGAGATTTCGGCGGATGCAAGCCTCACTATACCGCCGTTCCGCCAGATGCTGCTCCGGTGGTGAAAGAGGCGGCGACGAACTGCATCAGGTTCAACGACGAAGTCCGCGCTTCGCTTCGGGACCTCAAGTCGCAGCAGCTGAAGGCGGTCGTACTCGCGGGGCGTTGGTCCGTCGCGAGCCAGATCCAGTCGGAAGTCGGTGACTGGAAAGGCGACCTGGCGGCGCTTGTCCGGGAGATCAGGGCGCTCGATGTGCGGGTGTTTCTGCTGGCGGAAACGCCTCAACATGCGCGATCCGTTCCTGGTTGCATCGCGCGGCGCGGAGCGGAAGCGTGTGGGCTCGATCGAACCGAGGTCGAAGCGGGCCGGCGCAAGGCGATGACTATTCTGAACGAGGTCGCTTCCGAGATCGGTGGCGTATCCGTCCTCGATCCGATGGAAGCGGTGTGCGGGGCGACGCGTTGTCCTGCGATGCGTGACGGTTTCGTGCTCTACAGCGACAATATTCACCTATCGGTCGCGGGGTCGAAATTGCTGAACCGGGAATTCGACAGAGGCCTGCGTTCGATCATAGGCGGGGCTCGCGCCGACGTGAGCGATATTACTGCCCGCTGATCCCATCGTTGCTTCCGGCGCGGAGATTTGGCCACGACCAGACAGCAGGTCAGCGTTGGCTGTGGCCGAACAGGCCCATCAACTCGACGAGGCTGCGGACGATGGCGGCGACGACAAGGCCGATCAACAGGAGCAGGATCGCCTTGGGGCCGAGCTCGCCAAACAGCGTCGCGTAGGCCGCGTTGGCGGAGCCCGGCATCATCACGAGAAGCGCACTTTTCAGTGCTTCCAGGACGGAGGCCGAAAGGCGTACGAGGTAGCCGAACGTGTCGAGGAATTTGAGGTTCAGGTAGGAGTACACCAGCATGGTGACGAATACTTCGATCACCAGCAGGAACAGCATTGCGAACATCTTGCCGATCACGCGTCCAGGCATCGCGGCGCCCTCCATGGGGTTGTGGCTGAGGATATGATAACAGACCGCGTGGCGGTTTGGCGGCAAATGGGCAGCATGCCATAGTTTGTGCGATATCGGTTCGGTGGCGTTTGCAGAACCGAAGACCTGATTGATCGAGGGACGGGAATTCATGGGATCGGAAAACTTCAAGGCGCTGGCAGCACCGCTCAACGTTGGGCCACTGACGCTGCGCAACCGCATCGTGATGGGCTCGATGCATACGGGGCTCGAGGGGACGACGGATACGGCCGGCTACGAGCGGATGGCGCGGTTCTATGCGGAGCGTGCCAAGGGCGGGGCGGCGCTGATCGTCACTGGTGGGTTCGGGCCCAACGCCGCCGGACGCCTGTCGGCAGAGGATGTTCCGTTCGCGACCCTCGAGCAGGCGCGTCAGCACAAGCGTGTGACCGATGCCGTGCACGGCCAAGGCGGCGCGATCGTGCTGCAGCTCGTGCATGCCGGCCGCTACGGCTACCACGACGACAGCGTTGCGCCGTCGCCGATCCGCTCGCCGCTCAACAAGAGCGCGCCGAAAGAGCTGACGGTAGAAGGCATTACGCAGACTATTACCGATTACGTCACGGCCTCTATGCTCGCGAAGGAGGCGGGGTACGACGGCGTCGAAGTGATGGGCTCGGAAGGCTATCTGATCAGCCAGTTCCTGGCGCCGCGCACGAACCATCGTAAAGATGGCTGGGGTGGGTCTCTGGAGAACCGTGCACGGTTCCCCATCGAGGTGGTGCGCCAGATCCGGGCGGCGATGGGGCCGGGATTTCTCATCGTCTATCGGCATTCGGTGCTCGACCTCGTCGAGGGTGCGCTCGGCTGGGACGAGACGGTGTGGGTGGGCCAGCAGGTGGCGGCGGCCGGCGCCAACATCATCAACACCGGCATCGGCTGGCACGAGGCGAAGATCCCGACGATTGCCGGTGTCGTCCCGCACGGCGCGTTCGTGGGGGCGATCGGCAAGTTGAAGCG
The DNA here is from genome assembly GCA_947475855.1 of Bradyrhizobiaceae bacterium. Lineage (GTDB taxonomy): Bacteria > Pseudomonadota > Alphaproteobacteria > Rhizobiales > Hyphomicrobiaceae > CAMDPA01. The sequence goes on along the minus strand of CANJPN010000219.1, from coordinate 892 downwards.
GGCGGTTTCGATACCTGTGACGGCCAGCAACCGCATCAACTCGCCAGCGATGGCGGAGCGAATTCTGGCGGCCGGCGATGCCGATCTCATCTCGCTTGCGCGGCCGCTGCTGGCGGATGCGGCGTTTGCGAACAAGGCCTTCGCGGGCAAACCGTCGGAGATCAACGTCTGCATCGCATGCAACCAGGCGTGCCTCGACCATTACTTCGAGAGCAAGGTGATCAGCTGTCTCGTCAATCCCCGGGCTGGGCACGAAGCGGACTATGCTCCCGCTCCCATCACGAAGCCGAAGCGTATCGCAGTCGTCGGGGCCGGGATGGCCGGCATGGCGGCGGCGATCGAGGCAGCAGCGCGCGGGCACAGCGTGGAGGTGTTCGAGGCGGCGTCCGAAATCGGCGGGCAGATGAATCTCGCTGCGCGTGTGCCGGGGAAGGCCGACTACCGGTCTGCGGCACAGGCTTACGGGGCGCAGTTGAAGGCCCTCGGGGTGCCGGTTCATCTCGGGCGGCGCATCGATGCAAACATGCTCGTGGCTGGCGGATTCGACGAGCACATCATCGCGACAGGCGTGAGGCCGCGCGTTCTCGATATTCCCGGAGCGGACGATCCGCGGGTGGTCTCGTACGAGGCGGCGCTTTCCGGCCAGGCAAAGGTCGGTCCGCGCGTGGCCGTGATCGGGGCGGGCGGAATTGGTCACGATGTGTCGCTGTTCCTTGCGCAATCGGATGTGGCAGCGGCCAGCGATCCGGCAGCGTTCGCGCGGAGATGGGGCGTCGCCGGGACGGCGCCGGAACTGGCCGCGCCCGCGCGCAAGGTCGTGCTGCTCAAGCGGCAACCGGGCTCGTTCGGGCGCACGCTGGGCAAGACAACAGGATGGATCCTGCGCCAGGAG
>CANJPN010000218.1 GCA_947475855.1 Bradyrhizobiaceae bacterium | reverse complement strand
GTCGCGCCGCTACATGAGCCTGGAAACGATGGCCGGCTTCTGCGATGATGCCACCGTCAGGCCGCCGGCAATCCCGGCCGCCTGACAATCCGAGCCGCGGCGCTCCGGATCATGCCTGTGGGCTTACACCACGTGTTGGGGCACTACCGAACCCGGCGATTTTGTCGGCAGAAAGCTGGCTGGCGATGGATTGAAGTGTCTGTTCGATTCGCGGCAATTGCTGCGCCATGCCGTTGGCGGCGGAACCTGCCAACAAGTCATTTTCCGACGACTTCGGCGCGTTGTTCTGGATCAGCTTGGAAAGCTCATCGGTCGAAAGGCGCTCGGCAAGGCTGCGCAATTCGAGCTCGATGGAATCGAGCCGGCTGAAATGGGTTTGCACGGCGACGAGCTGCGCGTTCAAATCCTCGACGTGGGATTCGATCGTTTTCAGGCTCGTGAAATCGCTGCTGTTGGCGGCTTGGCTCATGGCCTGCGTCAGGCGCTGCTCCAGCGTTGTGAAGCGCTGTTCGAATGCGTCCAGCGAGTCGTGGCCGCGGGCACCGGAAAGTGATTGCTCAAGCTTCGCGGCGACGTCGGCAAAGCGCTCGGTGAGCCAGGCCCGGTCGTCGTCAACGAGTTTAGGCTCGACCGCAGCGACCTCGGGGGTGATCTCGGCGACAATCTTTGGATGCGAGGCTGGCGGGTCCGGCGAGAAAGCGACCTCGTCGATATGGTCAGGCTGGTTTGCCGCTGCGGTCACGGCATCGAGGGCGGGGACGCCAGCGTCATCGGTACCCGTCTCGTAGAGACGGGCGAGCGCATCGGCTGCCTCGCGGTCGATTGGGTCGTCGTCGGCATGAGGTGTCGAATCAAGCATATCGAAGTTGTCGACGACCGTGGGGCGGCTGGCACCAGAAGAAGCTGGCCGGCGGACATATGCATCGAGGGCGCCTGCAGCCAGGGCCGAGCGAAGAGCGGGAGCCGCATCGGTGCTGGATGCCTGCCGGCTTGCGGTTTGGTCCTCTGGAATATGATTGCGGCGCTGAGCGTCCGTGTCGGCAATCCGGTTTGATAGCTCCGTCATGCTTTCCTCTATCCGATCGAGCACGCTAGTCTGCTCGAGCGGCAGTTGCTCGCGCAGTTCTTGGGTCGTATTACCGAGCACGCCCAGCCGCTGTTGCATCAATGTCAATGCCTCGCTGTGGCGGCGGTCGGCATCGGCGATCTGATTTGAGAGATCGGTCATGATGCGCTTTAGATCGCTCGCGACGCAGAGTGGCGCTGGCACGGCCACCGTGCCCTCGATCGAATTGACCTCTGCATTCATTTTGACGTCAGCAGCCGACATTGTGTTCCTCGAGCCTCAAGCGCGAAATGAGATCCGCGGACGTGTGACAAGCTCGAGGGCAGGAAATGCCGATTCGGCGCAATTGTGCGCTTCCAATCTCGTGCTCTGACAGCAGTCGTCCACGGTGTCCGACGCAGCACGAAACGAATCCACCTGAGTGCAAGGTCTCAGTGTGGGGTAAATCTTTTGTTAAACAAAGGGTTATCGCTAAATGTTCCGCGGACGAATGATAAATGCCACACGATTCGTCGCGCGAATGGCACTGTCAATATATGGCATGCTGCCAAATGCATTCGCAGTACTCAAAATTTGGCCTATGCCGGGGCTGCCATAAGGAGGCCAAAGAGCTTGTTGTATTGTCCTGAAAGCCGAAGTCGTGAATTGCAGTGCGAATCACCCGTTGCAACAAATGGTTCGTCGTGGAGTTCGGTCTCACCTTTTCCTGCCGGGGGTCAAGCGCTGCGCAGCTTTCATGACACCAGGCCTCAAAGGCATGGCCGGGAATGCGACCTGTCCTCTGGTTGGCAACATTCACTCAAGGAGACGGCTTCCAATGACGAAGCCAGCTAAGAATGCCTGCGTGGCGATCGGGATGTTCGTGATCGCTTGCGGTAGCGTCGCTTGCGGGAATGCGTTAGCCGCCGGCGAGAACGCGTCTCGGTACAGCATGAGTCCTGCTGAAGGCGGCGGCTTCATCCGGCTAGACTCGGAGACCGGGCGGATGGCGCTGTGCCAACGGCAGGGCGGGGAATGGGGATGCCGGGAGATCGCAGAGCCGGATCGAGGACCCACCGCTGAAATCGACCGCCTGCGGGAGGAAAACAAGCGGCTCAAGAGCGAAATCCGGCAGATGGAAGACATCCTGCTCAGTGACAAGCGCGCGGGAACGGATGGCAAGGCGCAGGAATTCAAACTGCCGACCGAGCAGGATCTCGACAACGCACTGAGCTATGCGCAACGCATGCTGCGGAAATTCCGCGAGAAGATGAAAGAGTTCGACGCGGATACGAAAAGTACGCCGCTGTGACGGCGAGTGCGCCACCAGGCCTTGGTCAGGCGGTGGGGCGGATCGTGGTCGATACGCGCGGCGAGGGCCTGATCGACGTCACAGCTCGGATCGAGGGATGGCTGCGAGGGGAAGGCTGTTGCGACGGGCTCGTTACGCTGTTCCTTCGGCATACGTCAGCATCCCTGACCATTCAGGAAAATGCGGATCGGGATGTGCAGACCGATCTCGTGACCGCGCTGCGGCGACTGGCGCCGGAGGATGCGGGTTGGGTTCATACAACCGAGGGGCCGGACGACATGCCTGCCCACGTCAAGTCCATGCTGACCGGCGTCAATCTGGCGGTCCCCGTGCGGCGGGGGCAGATGCTCCTTGGGAGGTGGCAGGGCATCTTTGTGGTCGAGCATCGAGCGCACCCGCAACGGCGTGAAATTGCAGTTCATTTCCTCGGCGAGAAGAGCGGTTGAGGCGTCCGGCAGGGCTTATCATGGGGGCGCGTCGGAGGTGGGCTGTGCAGGGGCTGCGCATCGCAGACCTGGAACAATACGTAGGGTGGCATTGTCTGGGACGGGGCAATCGTGGCATGATGCCGCCATGCCAACACGTACAAAAAGACGCTCATTCGAGGAAGGCCATCTCCGCAAGATGCTCGTCATCATAGATGACAGCACCGAAGTGGAGGCTGCTCTTTTTTTCTGTGCCAGCCGTATCGCTCATTCCTCCGGCGTGATCGTGATGCTCCGCATCATCGAGCCGCAGGACTTCCAGACTTGGATGGGTGTTAAGCAACTCCATATCGAAGAAGAGACGAACAAGGCCAAAGCACTATTCCGCCTGTTCCGCCGGAAGCTGAACCAATCGGGGTTCGAGCATGTCGTGACGGAAGAGGTGATCCGCGAGGGCGGGGTCGTCGACGAGATCACGAAGCTGATCGAAGAGGACCAGGACATCGGCATCATGGTGCTCGGCGCGGCTGTCGATGCGAAAGGGCCGGGGCCGCTGGTGTCGTCGTTCGCGGCCGGCTCGCGGGCGGGCACGTTCCCGATCCCCATCACGATCGTGCCCGGCGATCTTACCTTGGACGAGTTGCAGGCGTTGGCCTGAAGGCTTTATTGGCCCGTCACGCCTGCCTTGCGGATGACAGGGCCCCATTTCTCGATCTCGGCTTTGAGATAGGCGGCGAGCACTGCGGGTGTCGCGCGCTCGGGGCCGGCTACGACAACACCGATACCGTTGAGCTTGTCTTTCACGGTCGCGCTGGCAAGCGTCGCTTGATGAGCGGTCGCCAACTTGTCGAGGATGGGCTTCGGCGTGCCCTTGGGGGCGTAGTTTGCATACCAGATTGACAAGTCGAAACCCTTGAGGCCGGCTTCGTCGGCGGTGGGGACGGCCGGCAGTGTTGTGAGCCTCGTCAATGTCGTTACCGCGAATGCCTTGATGTTGCCGGCGACGGCGTTCGGCACGGTGTTGACGGTCTGGTCGCAAAGGAAGTCGACCTGACCGCCAAGGAGGTCGTTCATTGCGGGGCCGGTGCCGCGATAGGGCACCTGCCGAACTTCGGCGCCGACGGCGGAGAAGAATAGCAGGCCGCAGAGGTGAGAGGCCGAGCCGATACCGGCATGGGCATAGGTCACGCTGTCCTTGTCTGCCCTTATCTTATCGACGAGGCCTTTCAGCGTGTCGGCGGCGAAAGCCTTCTTCGATACGATGACCATTGGTACTTCGCCGACGAGACCGATCGGCTCGAAGTCTTTGATCGCGTCGTACTTGATGTTGGGATAAAGGGCGACGTTGGTCGCCTGCCCGATATGCATCATCAGGATCGAATAGCCGTCGGGGTTTGCGGCTGCTACTCGCGCGGTTCCGATGGTTCCTCCCGCACCGCCGACGTTCTCGACGAACACCTGCTGTTTCAATGCCTCGGACATGCCTTGTGCGACGATGCGTGCGATCGCATCGCCGGGGCCGCCGGCTGCGAAGGGCATCATCATCGATATCTGCTTCGTCGGATAATCCTGGGCGGCGGCTGCGCCGCAGGCCGTGGTCATGACGGCGGCCGTGAGTCCTATGATGCGAGATGAGTTCATTGCCATTCCCTCCCATTTCCCGCCGCTTTTTGCGGCTGCTTGTTTGTCGGCATACATAAGCTAGGCTTATTCAGCCGGAGTTGTAACTGGGCTTGATGCGCACGACCCGGTCGACCATTTCGCGGGCAACGCCGAGGTAGTTGACCGGGTCGCAGAGCCTCTCGATTTCGGCCGCGCTCATTTGGGCCTTCACGCTGGGGTTTGCATTCAGCACATCGGCAAGGGACGAGTTGCCTGCGATGGCTTGGCGGCAGGCGGCATAAACGAGATCGTGCGCCTCGGTTCGTCCGAGATGAGGGGCCAGGCCCATCATGACAGCTTCGGCCACGATCAGGCCGCGTGTTACGCCCAGGTTCGTGAGCATCCGCGTCTCATCGACGATCAGACCCTCCAGCATGAAGCGGGCCTGGGCAAGTGCGCCGGCAGCGAGGATGAAGCTCTCTGGCACTGCCATCCATTCGATGTGCCAGGGGCCCGTGGCGCGCTCGAAGTCCTGGACCATGGCGTCGAGCATCAAGCCTGCGTGCTGGCGGACGGCCTTCGAGTTGGCGAGCATCACTTCGGAGGAAATAGGGTTGCGCTTCTGAGGCATCGTGCTCGACGCGCCGCGATGTGTTGCGAAGGGTTCGAAGGCTTCGGCAATCTCGGTGGTCATCATCAGCATGATGTCGAAGCCGATCTTGCCGAGCGATCCTGTTATCAGACCCAGGACTTGGACCGCTTCGACGAGGCCGTCGCGGGCGACGTGCCAGCTGATATCGGGTTCTGCGAGGTCGAGCTCGCGGGCGTATTCGGCGAGAACCGCGAGGCCTTTGTCGCCGAGCGAGGCCAGCGTGCCGGCTGCGCCGCCGAGTTGGGCGCGCAGGACGCGTGGGCGCATTTGCTCGATGCGCTCTTGGTGGCGCTGCATCATCGACAGCCAGATCGCGCATTTATAGCCGAACGTAATCGGCAGGGCCTGCTGCAGATGGGTGCGGCCTGCCATCGGCGTGTCGCGATACTTGCGCGCGAGCTTGTCGAGGGCCGCCTCTATATGGCGTAGGTCTTTTTCGATCAGGGTCAGCGCGTCGCGGACCTGCAGCACGACGCCGGTGTCCATGATGTCCTGGGTGGTGGCGCCCCAGTGAACATAGCGTCCCGCATCGCCGCACGCGGCGGAAAGCTGCCGGACGAGGCCGAGGATGGGATAGCCGACGTTCTCGGCTTCTTCCTTCAATCGCTGGCGGTCGAAGATGACCTTCGGCGCTTCGCGCGCGATCGTATCGGCGGCTTCGAGTGGGATGACGCCCGTGCGTCCCTGTGCGAGGGCCAACGCGACTTCCGCCCGCACATAGCAAGCAAGCATGTTTTCGTCAGAGAAGACGCGCCGCATGTCGGCGGTGCCGAACACATCCTTGAAGATTTCGCTGTCCAGTACCGTCGATGCCACCCTCGTTCCTCCGGGCTCAGGGTTTCGTCAGGTGGTGCTTGGCAAGGAAGGCGTGGAGGATCTGAGCACAGGCATCGGGCCTCTCGATCTGCTGCAGATGGCCGGTATTCGGCACGGCTTCGTAGTCGTAGCCCATCTCCATTCCGAGCGCACGGTTCGCCATGCCGGTCGCCGGCGCGCCCTTCATGTCGGGATCGCAGCCGACGAGCTTGACCGGGCCGCCGTAGTCGGTCGCTTTCGGCCAAAGATTGAGTTTGAGGGCTTCGGCGTAGATGGCAGTTTCGATCTCGGGAGAGCAGACGAGCGACCAAGTCTCCGCGCCTTCGTCCTTGCGCAGGACCGAGCGTGCCATCAGCTCATGCATGCCTTCGATCCAGCGCGCCGTTGCGCGCGACTCTTTCAGCTCCTGCGTCAGTTCGTCGACCGAATTGAAGGTGCGGCGGCGGCCGCCGGCGAATTGGACGAGGCGGTTTTCGAATATCTCCATCGCGGGGTAGACGGGGTGAGATGGCGGCGGCACGTTCGGGGGATCGTAGAGGACGAGGCCGGACCACCGCCAGCCGATCTCGATCGCGTGCTTCATCGCCGTGCGTGAGGAGAACGAATGCATTACGGCGACCGTGGAGCGCTTGCCGAGTTCGGCTTCTACGCCATCCGCGATGCGGTCGAGGTCGCGCGCCAACTGCGCGTAGACGTGTCGCTCCTTGGCCGAGCGGTCGCTCTGGCCGTGGTTGCGGAAGTCGCAAATGACGACATCGTAATCAGCCAGGAATTGCTGCCAGAACGGCACGTAGGCATCGACGGCGAATCCATTGCCGTGGCCGACGAGAAGTCGCGTCCCGCTGGGGTTGCCATAGCGGCGAAGGCGTACCTTCGGTCCATCCTCCATGGCGATTTCGAAGCGGGCGGCGGGCGCAGGCACGGTCAGGGGCATGTTCGATAAGTCCATAACATCGTTGATCGGAATTGATCAGTCGCTCCGGCGTCCGCAAGAAGCGTCCGCGCTGGGGGGAGCTGCGATGTTAGTGGAGCGCGGCGACCGTGCCAACCTCGGCGCGTTGATCGGTCGTTGCGGCGCTGGCTGCCGCTATTGGCCGAAGACCTGATTGGCCAGTTCGCGCGTGGGGCCGTCCCCGCCTGGCGTGTTCCGGCGAGGCGGCGGGACGGGGCGCTGCGAGCGTTGGGTGTGGGAGACGTTCGATGCCGTCGGCCCTGTGACCGCTGTCGCTTCGGTCGCTGCCGTCACCGGACTGGGCTCGGGGGAATAGAAGTCGAGCCTGCCCAACCTGCCGATACGATGTGCTGTTCTCGTCCAGGGGGGAGGCGAGATTTTCATGTCATGGAATTGGCTGGCGTTTTCGAAGGCCGGTTTTGTCGTCGTCCTGCCGGCTGCGAAATCGACGGCGAGTGCGATCGTGGCCGTGAGTGTCTTGCTCGGTGCAGGCGTGGATCCGACGTTGCGGCAAGAGGCCCCGAAGAGGCAGCCCTGCGGCGTGTTGAGGCCGGTATAGATGGCCCGGCAGATCGCCTTGGGGCTCTTGAACGAGGCGGCGCGGTTGAGCGCGACCTGAGCGACTGCGAGTTGGGCATCGGGACGGTCGCCGCCGGCTTCGTGATACATGGCCAACGCCAGGCAGCGGATCTCGCTCGAGGGGAAGCCGTTGACGGGCGAGAGCTTGTCGATATCGACTTCCGTGCTGGCGCTCGTCTTGCTGGGCGTGCCGCCCAACACGACGACGGTTTGATGCCGAAGCCAGTCGGCAGCCGATACCGATGCCGCGCTCGCGTGCTGCCAAAGTGCAGCTTGCGGAAAAATGAACCACGATAGCAGCAATCCGACGATGCCGACGCGCAGCACAAGTCGCCGGAATGCCTCCGCTCGTGTGCGCCTGTAGATGGCGACGTTACTCATACACAACTACCCCCCCACAGGCCTGTTTCACGCCTTCCTTCCCGAAAGCGCCGCCTGCTCTATCCGTATGCCCCGTGTCTCGATAGCCTGTGGATAGTCTTGCGTCATCCTGGTTTCGGGAAAATGACTTGATCCGAAAGGATGGCAAACATTCTGACGCAGGCGTTGTTTCTGGCGCTGTCCAGCCGCGACCAAGCGAGGGGTGATTTGTGGCCGTGCGTGGCGTAGCGTGCGGCCACTGGTGCGGCTGTGGAGCCGAGCGAGGTATCGAGATGGTTGGGCCAACAAAGACTGCGTCGATGACCGGCGGCATGGCGATCGTGGAAGCGCTGATCGCGATGGGCGTCGACCGGGTCTACGGATTGCCCGGCGCGCAGCTCTATTCGCTGTTCGACGCGCTGGCGCAACGTTCCGACAAGATCCGCACCTTCGGCGCGCGCCACGAGCAGACGTGCGGATACATGGCGTTCGGTGCGGCGCGTTCGACGGGGCGACCCGGCGTGTTCGCGGTGGTGCCGGGGCCGGGTGTGCTCAACGCCGGGGCGGCGCTGGCGACGGCGCTCGGCTGTTGCGCGCCGGTGCTGTGCATCACGGGGCAGGTGCCGTCGGCATTCATCGGGCGGGGGCGCGGTCATCTGCACGAGCTGCCGGACCAGCTCGCGACGCTGCGTTCGATCACGAAGTGGTCCGCTCGGATCGAACGGCCCGAGGATGTGCCGGGGGTGATGGCGGAAGCATGGCGGCAGATGACGTCGGGGCGGCCGGGGCCGGTCGCTGTGGAGATGGCCTGGGATCAGATGGCGGCGACGGGAGATGTGCCATCTTCGACAAAGTTGTCCGATCCGCCAGCAGCGCCGCTCGATCCGCGGGAGATCGAGGCGGCGGCTAAGTTGATCGCGGGAGCGCGGCGGCCAATGATCATGACGGGCAGCGGGGCGCAGGGGGCTGCATCGGCCGTTCGGGAGCTAGCCGAACTGCTCGATGCGCCGGTCGCTGCGTTTCGCGGGGGGCGTGGCATCGTCGCGGAAGATCATCCGCTCGGTGTTTCCTCCTATGCGGCGTTCAAGCTGTGGCCGGAGACCGATGTGCTGATCGGCATCGGCTCGCGGCTGGAGATGCCGTATATGCGCTGGGCCGGGATGATGCAGCTCATCGACAAGCCGCAGCCGCCACCGCATCTCGTGCGGATCGACATCGACGGCGAGGAAATGCGCCGCTTGCAGCCGCATGCCGGGATCGTGGCGGACGCGGAGGTCGCGACACGGGCGCTGATCGAAGCGTTACGAAAGGGCAAGCGGGCGCGAGTTGCCGGGGTGGTGGCCGAGATCGGGCGCGCCAAGATCGCGGCACGTGCCGAGATCGAGAAAGTGCAGCCGCAGATCGCCTATCTCGACGTGATCCGCGAGGTGTTGCCGCGCGATGCCTTTCTCGTCCCCGAGCTGAGCCAGGCCGGTTTCACGTCTTACTTCGGCTACGATGTCCGCGAGCCGCGCACGTATGTATCGGAAGGCTACCAGGGGACGCTGGGGTTCGGCTTTCCGACGTCGCTCGGCGTGAAGGCGGCCAACCCGGGGCGCGTGGTGGTGTCGATGTGCGGCGACGGCGGCTTCATGTTCGGTGTGCAGGAGTTGGCGACGGCGGCGCAGGAAGGGCTCGGCGTCGTGGCGATCGTGTTCAACAACCGTGCATTCGGCAATGTTCTGCGGGACCAGAAGACGAGCTTCGGCAACCG
>CANJPN010000217.1 GCA_947475855.1 Bradyrhizobiaceae bacterium | reverse complement strand
TCGCACTTGTTCAGAGCGGCGTTTGCGATGCGGAGACCGTCGACTTCGTGATCCGCAATAGTTTTGGCGCCCGCCTCGGCATCATGGGCACGTTGGAGCAGTCCGATCTCGTCGGCCTCAACCTCACGCTCGACATCCACAATGTGATCCTCGCCGACCTCGACTGCAGCAAGGCACCGCAAAAACTGCTCGTGGATCTCGTCGCTGCCGGAAAAACCGGTGCCACCGCGGGCGAAGGCTTCCGCAAATGGACGCCCGAGGAGCGCACGGAACTGCAAGGGCGGTTAGACAAGGCTCTCTTGCAAAAAGGTGCAGCGGTCGGCTGAAACAGCCGAACGGAAACATGGTCTCTTCTGGCTGGCGCTTTCTGTTTGTCGAAACCGCGAACGTCGAAGCATCTGATCGAGCGTGCAAAGGCTGCGATCACAACGCCTTGAAGTGGTGGCCAAGACCACGTTCAAGTTTCGATCCGCATGAGGCCTTGCTGAACTTGCTGAAGCTGAACTTGCTGAAGAAGGCTCTGCCCACACGGTGGCCGCAGCGCGCCTTCGTTGCCGTTTTTGGCCTCGTCAATCCAGATCGAACTTGTCCTTGTAGTCGAGCTTAAGTGCGGGGTCCTGGTCGGGCTTCGACAGCACGCAGTTTCCGACGACGAGCGTTTCCATCTCGCAGCCCATGAAGCATCTGAATGCATCCTCTGGGGTGTGCACGATGGGCTCTCCGCGGACGTTGAAAGAGGTATTGACGACGACCGGGCAACCCGTGCGTTTTTTGAACGCGGAGATCAGCTGGTGATATCGCGGGTTGGTCTCGGCGTGGACGGTCTGGATGCGTGCGGAGTAGTCGACGTGGGTGATCGCCGGCAGATCGGAGCGCGGGACGTTCAGCTTCTCGATGCCGAACAGGGCTTCCTGCTCGGGTGTCATCGTGCGGCGGCGATTGCGCTTCACGTCGGCGACCATCAGCATGTACGGGCTCTCGACCTCGTGCTCGAAGTAGTCTCCGACGTCCTCTGCGAGGACGGATGGCGCGAACGGTCGGAAGCTCTCGCGATACTTGATCTTGAGATTGAGGTTCTTCTGCATTTCGGGATTTCGGGGATCGCCGATGATCGAACGGGCGCCGAGCGCGCGCGGTCCGAACTCCATGCGGCCCTGGAACCATCCGATGGCATGGCCCGCTTCGAGCGCGTCGACCGTGCGCTCCAGCATGTCGGCTTCCGAATGCGACGTGAACCGGGCGCCGGCTGCGGTGAGGCGCCTTTCGATGTCGGCCTGTGAGAACTGTGGCCCGAGATACGAGCCCTTCATGCCGTCCATCTCGCCGTTGAGATGGCGCGGCTTGCGGGCGTGCATGGCATGCGCGGCATAGGCCGCACCGAGCGCTCCGCCTGCGTCGCCCGCGGCCGGCTGCACCCAGATGCGCTCGAACGCGCCGTCGCGGAGGATCTTGCCGTTGGCGACGCAGTTGAGCGCGACGCCGCCGGCCATGCAAAGGTTCTTGATGCCCGTCGACTTCGCGAGATCGCGCGCCATCCGCAGCATCACCTCTTCGGTGACCGCCTGGACGGAGGCGGCGAGATCCATGTCGCGCTGGGTCAGCGGACTTTCTGCCTTGCGGGGCGGCGCGCCGAACAGCTTGTCGAACTTCTTCGACGTCATGGTGAGGCCGGTGGCGTAGTTGAAGTAGCTCTGGTCGAGCCAGAAACTGCCGTCGGGCTTCACGTCGATCAGATTGTCGAGAATGAGCTGTTTGTATTTCGGCTCGCCGTAGGGAGCGAGGCCCATCACCTTGTACTCGCCGGAGTTGACGCGGAAGCCGGTGTAGTAGGTGAAAGCGGAATAGAGCAGGCCGAGCGAGTGGGGCCAGTGGATCTCTTTCACGGTCTCGAGGTTCGAGCCGCGGCCGATCGCGACGGAGGTCGTCGCCCATTCTCCGACGCCGTCCATGGTGAGCACGATGGCTTCCTCGAACGGGGAAGGATAGAACGCCGAGGCCGCGTGGCTCTGATGATGCTCGGCGAACAGCAGCTTTTCCTCGATGCCTTTGCCCGAGGCCGAGAACTGCGCGAGTTCCTTCACCATGCCCGGCTTCTGGAACAGCTTCTCTTTCAGCCAGACCGGGAGCGCCATCTTGAACGAGCGATAGCCGGCCGGCGCGTTGGCGAGATAGGTCTCGAGTAGCCGCTCGAATTTGAGCAGCGGCTTTTCGAAGAACACAACGTGGTCGAGATCGTCCATCCCGATGCCACCTTCGGCCAGGCAGTAACGGATCGCGTGCTCCGGAAAGCCCGGATCGTGCTTCTTGCGCGTGAACCGTTCTTCTTGCGCGGCCGCGACGGGCTTTCCATCGACCAGCAGCGCTGCGGCGCTGTCGTGGTAGAACGCGGAGATGCCGAGAATGCGCATGATCTGGTTTCCGTGCCGCGAAGAAACGAGGGGAGCGGTGCTGGCCGCCGAAATGGCCCGCCGCATGGCGACGGGCCGCAGAGGCTGGGGCGAAACGCTGCCGGCCCCAGAATGCCGGCCCCAGAATACCGGTCTTAGAACGCCGGTCTTAGAATACGGTGTAGATGAACGGCGCGATCGCCGAGCCCTGCGCCAGCACGAGCAGTCCGCCGACGATGAGCAGGATCGTGATGACCGGCAGCAGCCACCACTTCCGCCTGGCGTTCATGTAGGCGACGAGTTCTTTCAGCAGCGACAGCATGTCCTGGCCTCGCGGGATGGAAGTTGCGCACCCAGCGCCGCGTGAGCGGGACGAACCGGGGGCAACAAGGTGCATTTCGATACAATCAATGGACGGTGTGATCAAATACCGTGCCAGTTTCGCCGTCTCAAAACTGGTTTTTCATGCTGGCGCTGTCGAGCTTCTGATGGCTGATCCAATACGTGTCCCCTGTAGGGCGGCGGCGGCGCAGGGGATCGCGGACCACTTGCATGAGGAGCCCGGCGGGTACGATCGCGATCAGGAAAAGAATACCCATTACAATGGGGTTCATCACCTTGCTGAGAAGGAGAGCAAACTTCATCCAGACGATGTTGAGGGGTCTGATGGCGATCGGAATGACCAGGCTGACCACGCCGAGGATGCCCGCCAGCGCCACGGCCACCGTCATCACCGTCTGGTCGTTGCGCCACAGGTAGGCGACGATCAGCGCGATCGCCGTGAAGACCAGCCCCGTCGACCTGTCCGGCGGCAGCGGAAGCTCTTCACGCTCGTACTGTTCATGGAAGTTTTTCGCCATTTTCATCGGTCTCCGGGGTTAGGGGCCAAACCTGCCGATGGTGCAACGCGTTGACCCGAATTTGTCCGGGCGATATACACCGCCCATGTTCACCGTCCGTGACCTAGGTCCTGGGCGGCAAAATCACTCATGCTTCGGCATTCCGCTCGCGCAGCAATCTCCCCGCCCTAAGGCACTTAAGGTGGGGAAGGCAAGCGCGGCGCGCCTTTGCAAACCGACAATTCACCAGATTGCCGGTTCGCACTGGCAGACCTGATGAAGCAATCTGCATACCACAGCAACCTCCACCCAACGTGAGATCAGAATGGCAAATACAACCTCGGCTCAAAAGGCCACGCGCAAAATCGAGAAGCGCACCGAAGTCAACAAGGCGCGGGGAACGCGCATGAAGACGGAAATCCGCAAAGTAGAAGAGGCGATCGCCGCAGGCGACAAGAAGATCGCTCTGGCTGCATTGAAGGGTGCGGAGCCTGTGCTGGCGCGAACAAGTCAGAAGGGTGTCGTTCATAAGCGTACCGCAAGCCGCAAGGTTTCTCGGCTGACCAAGCGCGTTAACGCGATGGCCTGACGTGGTGCTGCCGGGGCGGCCCGGGGCGACGAACGGAACCGGGAGTTGATCCCGCGGCATGTATGGTTGCGCATTTGCCGCCGATCGACCAGCCCCATGTTCGTCTCGTGCCGTTTTCGGTCTGATTCTCGATTCAATTCAAAGACAAGCCTTGATCCCCAGCGGGATCAGGGCTTTTCTTTTGTCTGCACTTAGCCTGTGGACACCCTCGAAGCGCTTTTTCTGGATTGTGACACATCCGCAACAAGACTGCTTCGCAAACCACCTCGTCACCCCATGCCAACGAGATCGGAAGAGGGCCTCTCACAGACTGAATCTAAGGATTCTTTCTGGCGAGTTCCCGGTCTGTTTCAGGTTAGAAACATGACCTGTCGAGCCGGGATGCCTCGAATAAAAACGGCTCATCACTTCATCGGCGCTGCGGTCCACGAGCTCGAAATCTCGGCTCGGATTCATCCACAGATTCAGCAGGTTTTCCCTGGGTCGCCTCACCTCGGGGCTATTTTTTGCCCACAGGGGTGCTTCGCTGCCGGCACCGGCTTCGAGTGCCATCCAACCTTGACCAACACAGTCCCGCGTGGTTAAGAATTCCTCGTTGCCAGCGTGACTGCCAGTTCGAGATCGCTATCGGCGAGTCTTACGGCAGTATTGGTTCGGTTCGCTTTAGGCTGCTACGAGTAACGAAGAGCGGCTTTCGCGTATTTCGACTTGGGCTGGACTTAAAATCTACTGGAGCGAGTGTCTGTTCTGGAAGATTTAGTGTGCGCTACACGTGGCGTTTGCTTCAGCAAGCCAACGGTGAATGGCGGTTCACCGGTGTAGTGCATGCATGAGGAGGTAGCATGGGTTTGTCTTCAGCGGGGACTGGCGGCGCCGTCGTTATAGACGACGTCACGGTTGAAAAAGTTTGGGACAGATTGAGGTCTGATCCCAAGGCGGTGCTGGTCGATGTCCGCACCAAGGCCGAGTGGAGTTTTGTCGGAGTGCCCGACCTTGCTCCCGCCGGTAAGCAGCTGCATCTCGTCGAGTGGCAGACATTCCCGGCCGGGCAGGTCGATCCGCAATTTGCCGACAAGCTGATGAGCGCCCTCGAGGCGGCATCGGTGGGCAAGGATGACGAGATTTTCTTCTTATGCAGATCGGGGGGTCGCAGCATGGCGGCCGCCGGAGCAATGGCAGCCAAAGGTTATTTGCGCTGCCGAAACGTCGCGGACGGGTTCGAAGGACCTCTTGATCCGCGGCGCCATCGAGGCGGATCGGTCGGCTGGAAAGCAGCAGGCCTGCCTTGGACGCAGACCTGACGATTTCAATGAGCGTAATCGGAGTCTGGTTGGTGCCCAGGATGCGGCTGGGCGCCAAGCTTGAATGACGTGTGTTCAACCAATGGTGCGGGGACATCATGGCTAACAATACAAATAGAGCAGTTCGACAATCAGGCGTTGATAGCTTCGGGGAGGTGTCAACACGCTTCGAATCCGGTGCTGTCGGTGGCGACAGCATGCTGCCGGGAATGCCGGGCAACACCGATGCGGCGACGCTGCTCGGGAACGACAAGGCCGCCTCGACGGACAACCGTGGCATCGACGGACGTGGCGCGAAGGCCCGTGCATTGCTGCGGCGGCAGCTTGGCGATGAGGTCTATTCGAGTTGGTTCAATTCGATGGAGTTCGACAGCTTCGATGGCGAGGTGCTTCGGCTCACTTTTCCAACGAAGTTCCTGCGCAATTGGGTGCAGTCTCACTACGTTGATACGCTTCTGAAGTGCTGTGCCGCCGAATTCGATGGCGTGAAATCCATCGAGGTCGACTTGCGCCAGCCCACGGGGACGATCGCGGCCCGCCCGGTGATGGAGCAGGCACAACGCGAAGCGCGTGCCGAAGCGTCGCCGGCCGTTGCGCCGATCGTTCCCGGTCCGCGTCCGCAATCTCAGTTGCGTGCGTCGGGCCCGCAACTCGGCCGTACATTTGTCGGTGGCTTTGAGGGCTCGCCCCTCGACCCGCGCTATACACTCGATAGCTTCGTCGTCGGTTCATCCAACCGGATGGCCCATGCCGGCGCGACGCAAGTGGCCGAGACCGTTCGAGCGGGCTCGACGTCGAGCATCAACCCGCTCTTCATTCATGCGCAGGTAGGTCTCGGCAAGACGCATCTTCTACACGCCATCGCGTGGGAAGTGCAGCGCCGCGCTCCTGCGGCCCAGATTCTCTATCTGACGGCCGAGCGCTTCCGCTATCAGTTCGTCGAGGCGCTGCGCTCGTCCGACCCTCTGGCGTTCAAGGACAAGTTCCGCTCGATCGACATCCTGTTGATCGACGATCTCGAGTTCCTCCACGGCACGCAGACCGAGCAGGAGTTCGATCATGTGATCAATTCGCTGCTCGATGGCGGCCGCCAGGTCGTCGTGGCCTCGGCACGGCCGCCGAGCCAGATGGATCGTCTCAATGATCGGATGCGCTCGCGACTGCAGCGGGGCTTGGTCGCTGAGATCGGTGCTCTCGACGCGGAGTTGCGTCTGAAGGTGCTCGAGAAGCGCATGCAGGAGAAGCGCCAGCTCGATCCCTCGTTCGAAATCGCACGCGACGTGCTGGTGAAGCTTTCCGATCAGATCACGGAAAGCGGCCGTGAGCTGGAAGGCGTCGTCACGCGCCTGCACGCCACGTGGCAGTATATGCGCCAACCGATCACCCTCGAGGTGGCCGAGCAGGCCATTCGCGACCTGATCCATGGCCAGGAGCCTCGCAGGATCAAGATCGACGAGATCTTGAAGGTCATATCGCGCCACTACGGTGTGCCGAAGACCGACCTGCTCTCCGAGCGCCGCCACCGCTCCGTGGTGTGGCCGCGACAGATCGGCATGTATCTCGCCAAGCAGTTGACCTCCCGGTCGTTGCCCGAGATCGGCCGCCGGTTCGGCGGTCGCGATCATACCACCGTGCTGCACGCGATCCGCAAGATCGAGACCCATCTGGCTGGAGACGCGCGCCTTCAAACCGAGCTCGACGAGTTGAAGAAGCTGCTCGGTCAGTAGATTGCACGGCGAATTCAATCTGGGGTTGCTGTCAAGCGCTCCAACGAGCTGCCTGATCCGCGACGGGATGGTCTTCCATCCCGTCGCTTTTGTCGTGTGAATGCAAGGTGACAGGGATTGGGTTGTCCTGGCCGTGGAGCTTTGGCGGTTCTGGTCATTCCGCCCCTTGCAAAATCAGCGATACCGGCTCAAGTTGCATTTACGCGAATCAACGTCCCCGGCAGCGTCGATCGGTGTCTGCTTCGGCTATCCGGAGCGCGCCGTCCCGTCTCTGCCGGTAGCCGAATGGTCTCACTGGTGCGAACGGGACTTCGAGCAGCCGACTGAACGAAAGGCGCCTCATGCGGATTGTGATTGAACGCGGTGACCTGTTGCGGGCATTGGGGCACGTGACGAGTGTCGTCGAGCGGCGAACCACGATACCAATACTTTCCAACGTGTTGATCCGTGCCAACGGCAACATGCTCGAGTTCAAGGCGACGGACCTCGAACGCGAAGTGATCGAGCAGGCGCCGGCGACCATCACCACCCCCGGCGCGATCACGGTCCCCGCACACATGTTGCACGACATCGTGCGCAAGCTGCCGGACGGTTCGCAGGTGGAATTGACCCGCGATGCTGAGCGGGATCGGGTCACGCTGACATCGGGGCATTCGCGCTTCGCCCTCCAAACCCAGCCGGCCGAGGATTTCCCGGATCTGGCCGCCGGCGAGATGTCCCACACCTTCGAAGTCGGCGCGTCCGACCTGAAGCGGCTTATCGACAAGACACGCTTTGCGATCTCCACCGAGGAGACGCGCTATTATCTCAACGGCATCTTCCTGCACGTCGCATCGACCGGCAATGAGCCTACGCTACGCGCCGTCGCCACCGACGGCCACCGCTTGGCGCAAGTCGAGCTGCCGCGGCCCAGTGGCTCCGACGGCATGCCCGGCGTTATCATCCCAAGGAAGACCGTCAACGAGCTGCATCGCCTGATCGAGGACGGTGGCACCACCGTCAGCATCGGGGTATCGCCTGCCAAGATCCGCTTTGAGACCGGCACAGTGACGCTGACCTCGAAGCTGATCGACGGAACCTTCCCGGACTACGGTCGTGTCATCCCGCAAGCCAACGACAAGGAACTGAAGGTTTCGAATGCGCTCTTCATGAACGCAGTCGATCGCGTGTCGACGATTGCGAGCGAACGTGGGCGGGCCGTGAAGCTCAACATTACCGGCGACAAGCTGGTGCTGTCTGTGTCGAACCCCGAAGGCGGCAGCGCCACCGAGGAACTCGACGTCGAATACGGCTCTTCGCCGCTCGAGATCGGCTTCAACGCGCGCTATCTCCTTGATATCGCCGGCCAGCTCGAAGGCGAATCCGCAGTGTTCAAGCTCGCCGATCCCGGCGCGCCGACCATGGTCCGTGATAGCGCGGACGAAAGTGCGCTCTACGTGCTCATGCCGATGCGTGTGTGATGGGCGGAACGAAAATGGGGACAGCCACCATTTTCGGAGCCCCCGACGTGATGGCGCCCGACGAGCGAGAGAATACCGCATTCCAGCATTCACGTGCCCGCCTCTGGGTGGAGCGCATTCTGCTGACCAATTTCCGCAGTTACGCCTCGGCCGCTCTTGAGGTCGGCCCTGCGCCGGTCGTGCTGTTGGGCGAGAACGGCGCCGGCAAGACCAACCTCCTCGAAGCCGTCTCGTTGCTCGCGCCCGGCAGCGGCCTGCGGCGCTCGGGCTATGGCGAGCTGTCGCGCATCGGTGGACCGGGCGATTGGTCTGTCGCCGCCCGCGTCGAGACCCGTGATGGCGCCTACGACATCGGCACTGGACAGCGCCCGCAGGCAGCTAACAACGAGCAAGCCCGCCAAGGCCGCATCGTCCGCATCGACGGCGAGCCCTCGAGCCCCGGTGCGCTCGCTGACTATATCGACATGGTATGGCTGACGCCGGCGATGGATGGCCTGTTCACCGGCCCGGCCTCGGATCGTCGTGCGTTTCTCGATCGATTGGTGCTCTGCTTCGACGCTGGTCACGCTCCCCGTTCCACGCGCTTCGAACGTGCGATGCGGCAGCGCAACCGGCTGCTCGAAGACAATGGCGATCGCGTCCTGCTCGACAGCCTCGAAATGCAGATGGCGGAAGCCGGCGTCGCGATTGCGGCAGCGCGGCTCGAAGCCGTGGTCGCGCTCGAAGCCCAAAGCGCAATGCGGCGGGCACGTGATGCAGCTTCGCCGTTTCCCTGGTTCACGCTGTCGCTCGAAGGCGCGCTGGAAGCTGAATTGACCTCTCACGCCGCCGTCGACATCGAGGACCGCTATCGCGCGCGGTTACGCAACGCCCGCGAGCGCGATTCCGGTGCCGGACGCACTCTGGAAGGCCCGCATCGCTCAGATATGGTCGTCTGTCACGGGCCGAAATCGATGCCGGCTCGGTTGTCCTCGACCGGCGAGCAGAAGGCGCTGCTCATGGGCCTCGTACTGGCGCACGCCAGCCTGATCGCGGAGCGCCGCGACGGTGCCCCGCCCATTCTACTGCTCGACGAAATCGCGGCACATTTCGACGCCGGCCGCCGTGCGGCACTGTTCGACGAGATTCTTGCGCTCAAGGCGCAGGCATGGATGACCGGCACCGATGAGCAGGCATTCTCCGCACTCGTCGGAAGAGCCACGTTCACCCG
>CANJPN010000216.1 GCA_947475855.1 Bradyrhizobiaceae bacterium | reverse complement strand
TTAACCGTCGCTTCGACCTGCGCAAGAATGTCGAACGACTGGCCCGCAGCGCCCTGGCGACGCTGCCTCAGCCGCGCCGCTCGATTGCACTGGTCAGAACACGAGCGGAGATGACGGGGTAATCAGGAGCCGCGATGTCTGAGGCGAGATCTTCTCGGGAACGAGACGAGAGGGCAGGCGGGAATGAGGAGGGCCGCGTCATGACCGCTGTCGTTCCGATTTGTATCGACACGGAAGCGGCTAGAACTCCATCAGGTCCTTTGCGATGAGCAAGTTGCCATCTTCCCAACGTCCTCCGTGCTCAGATGGCCTGCGGTCCTCCAGCGTTTTATCGGCCCCTAGGCATGTCGTCGTCGCCAGTGGTGCCCGACCAAGCTCAAACCACAGGCAGCGCCGCCGATGTGCTGATATTGCAGAGCATCAGCGTGCCGTCGAAGGGCTTGCCGGCGGCGCCCTCGCGCATAACGGCAATCCGGATGCGCACGTTCGATTTGCGCTGCATCCTTCTCCCGCACTCAGATCGTAAAGAAATCGAAGTAGCCGTCGATCACGTATTCCAGCAGCAGGATTTTCTTGCGGGCGATGCGCAGGCGACCGTTCTCCTTGCGCAAGCCATATTCATAGGAGGCATTGAGTATCTGCTGACCGCGCGCTTCGCAGAACGCCACGACCTGTGTATTGGCGAATACCCGCGACTCCACGCCTTGGTCGGCATCGACCATCACGTTGGTTACCAGATGCCGCGTACGGGGCAGCGGATTGGAGGCGAGCGAACCGCCACTTTCGACCCGGAACACCCGAGCCTCCAGCCCCGCGCGTCCGACGATGTAGATGAAATTCAGACTGGTTTCGGGATCGGTGATGTAGGCTCCATCCATCCCGACGGTCGGTGCCCAGAACACGGCATCGTCGCAATAAAGATCGAGCCATCCGCCGAACTGGCGGGTATCAAGCAAGCGGGCTTCGCGGTAGAGGAATTCCGCGGCAGCCGCCGTGGATATGGGGTCAGCCACGATGCCGTCCCTCCCCGGTCTCCATCAACTCGAGCCAGCGGCGGTAGACGCCCTGCATCGAGATCTCATGGTCCCAACTGTTGCTCGAGGCCCGCGGGACCATGCCAAGCTCGCGCGCGGCAGCGTCAGGACCTTCTATCCGAAATTCGCTGCCACGATCCATGCTGGTCCATTTGCTGTTGAATGCGAAACTCGCCTTCTGCGCGGACTCTGCGACCGCCACGTCATCGGGCGTGGCCATGCCGCTTGGAAGAAAGAAGTCCTCGAACTTGCGTAGTCGCGCCGCTCGCATCTCGGTCGGCTCGCCCACCGGCGCAATGCACCAGATGATCGTTTCCATGCGGTCGACCGAAAGCGGCCGGTAGCAGCGCAGGTGCGTACTGGCGAGATCGTTCAGCAGAAGATTGGGAAAGATCGTCATGTGCCGCCCGCGGCCGAGGATCCATTCGACCCGACCTGGCGTGAACTGCTTTTCCAACTCATCTTTCTGAGCGTAGAGAGGAAATGCCGCTGGATCAGGTCGCTTATGCCAGAACGCGGTGTGTCCATTGCCGAGTTCGTAGCTCGCCGACTCAATCCGCTTGGTGAGCCGCCCAGTGTCGGTCTTGTTGGCCCCGCTGCGGTTCTCGCGCTTCTCGCGGTAGGTTACGGCCTGCGCGAAATTATTATGTACCACCGGCGCGTGATATGCGTCCGGTCCGTTCTCATGCATGATCTTCCAATTGCAAGCAGTCTGATAAATGCTGAAGCCCGCAACGATCTCCAGTTCCTGCGGCGCCAGCGCCACGAAAATGTCGATCAAAGCCGTCGCCGCGCCGAGATGATTGCGGAGGTCCGGTACGTCGGCGGCGAGGCTGGCGAACACCAGCCCCCGATAACTGTCGAGCCGCGCGACCGGCGTCAAATCGAACTTCGACATGTCGAAGCTGGCTTCGGTCCAACCAGTCTTGGGAGCAGACACCGCAGTACACTTGCCCCCGGTGTCGAAACAGAAGCCGTGGTAGGGGCAGACGAAGCTCTTGGTGTTGCCGATCCTTGCCGTCACAAGCGTCGCACCGCGGTGGCCGCAGGCGTTCAAATAACAACCGAGCGTGCCGTCCGGCTTGCGCACCACGAAAACCGGTTGTCGCCCGATGTGGGTCGCAAAATAGTCGCCGGGATTGCGCACATGCGCTTCGTGACAGACAAAGACCCAATTGGCCTCGAAAATGTTCCGGTATTCGGCCTCCAGGATGTCCGGGTCGTTGTAAACGGCGCGATCGACGCGGAACACGCCGTCCTCGGGCCGGTCATCGATATAGTCGGCAAAGCCGCGGCGTTTCGAACGAACGTCATTGATTGCCATCTGTGCAATTCACCTTCAGACCCGCGGCCAGGCGGCCTCGATCGATTTATTCTCCCGCGCAGCAGCACAGGCGGCGAATTCGGTAGGCGAGTTCGGCTTCGCCTTGCTTGCGAGGCCGTTCGTCACCTTCGGTCTTTCCAGGCTCGCCATTACGCAACACCAGTTCTGCGAGCTCCAGTCGAATAACTGTGCACGTTGAGAACGCAAATTCGCAAGCCCAAAGTCGCCCGGGAGCCTTCCGATAGTATCCAGAGGACCCGGATTACCCATGCTTCAGCGGCGCGGCGTCTTTCGGTCCCGTCGTGGTGGAGGCGGGCCCTCGCGTCGTATACTCGAGCCCGGCTACTCGAGTCCGGCTGCAGAAGTGCGCGCCCCCCCTCTCTATCTGCGACCGATGATGATTCCCGCTGCCATTTCGCGGCCCCGTGCACCGAGCACCCAGTCGTCCTCGACCGTGATCCGGTTGCGCCGGTCAGTCAGCCGCTCCAGCAGCCTGTCGTGCATGTCCCGTCTTACGGCTTCGTGCCCGGCGGACTGCCCGAGATCGACGAACTCGCAGGGATCTTCCTGAAGGTCAAACAGCTGCGGCGGGAAGCCTTTGAAGTAGACGTACTTCCAGCGTTCGGTGCGCAGCATGAACGCGCGGGCATCGCTGGCGCCTTTGCCGGTGAACTCGCGCGCTTCATAAAATGCATAGTCGAGTTCCGACAGGACGGAATCGCGCCAAGTCGCCGGCTCGGGGCCACGCAACAGCGGCATCAGCGAGCGGCCTTCGAGGCGGTGCCGAGACACCTTGGACTCGTATGCGTCGAGAAACGTCGGGACTAAGTCGATCGCCTCGACCAGTTTGCTCGACACCGTGCCGCGCGTCGCGTCCGCCTCCCGTGAGGGATCCACGATAATCAGCGGCACGCGCACCGAAGGCTCGTGGAACAACTCCTTCTCGCCCATCCAGTGATCGCCAAGATAGTCGCCGTGATCGGATGCGAACACGATCATCGTATCCTTCATGCGGCCGGCCTCCTCGAGCCACGCCAGGAGGCGGCCGAGATGATCGTCGATCTGGCGCGTCAGGCCCATGTAGGCCGGGATCACAGCATCGCGCACGTCGTCGCGAGCGAACGACTGGCCTATCTCCATGTCCATGAACGCTTTGTAAACGGGATGCGGATTGTCCCGCTCTCGCTCGTGCTTCACGGCCGGGATCACGTGATCGCGCGTGTACATGCCGAAATAGGGACGCGGCGCGATATAGGGCCAGTGCGGCTTGATGTAGGACAGATGCAGCAGCCACGGCTTGTCGCCGCAGTCCTTCATGAATTCGATGCCCCGATCGGTGATGTAGGGCGTCTCGGAGTGTTCCTCCTTGATGCGCGCGGGATAGATCGAGTTGCGCAACTGCCAGCCGGACATGATCTCGCCGTTGGGGCCCTCTCCTGAGTTGGCCCATGTGTCCCAGGGGTTGTCGCCGTCATAGCCGAGCTTGGCGAGCCATCGGTTGTAGGCCAGCCCACGCTTGTCAACCTTGGGCGGATGAATGCCGTCGTCGCGCTCCCACGGTTCGATGTTGCCCTCCGACACGATGAGGTCGATATCGGTGTTCTGCGTCAACCCGAGCCGGGCGCGGCCCGCTGCATCCTGCGTGATGTGAGTCTTGCCGGCGACCGCGACCCGCACGCCTTGGCTCATCAGGTAGTCGCCGATCGTGAACTCGCTGATCGGCAGCGGCACGTAGTTCCAGGTCGCACCGTGCGAGAACACGGTTCGGCCAGTGTAGAAGCTCATACGCGATGGTCCGCACACCGGAGCATTCACGAACGTCCGGTCGAACCGCACGCCCATTTTTGCGAGGCGATCGATATTGGGCGTCTTCAGATGCGGGTGCCCACTGCAAGAGAGATAATCCCAGCGCAGCTGGTCGCACATGATGAAGAGAACATTCTTGATCGGAGACATTCGGTGTGCCGCGCCTTCCGTTGAGCGTGGGGGAGTGGATGCCCGATGGGCATTATTGCCGGCCAAGTCGCGCTCCGAAACGAGTAGACGATCGCGCGATGCCTTCGCTTACTCCTGAATCTGGGCCGTGCAAACAGCGCTTGATCCTGAAGCGATCGGGATCGGCCACATCGCGACCGGCATGACATCGGCCGGCCGCGCCGGGGGGCAGGATAGGAGCCATGGCCGTTCGAGGTTATCGCTGGACTACGCCAGACTGCCCGGACATGATGCCGCCTCCCCATACCCCGAGGGGCGGTGCAGAATGTCAGGCGTTTCGAGCCTGTGAGCGGTCAGCCATCCGCCAGCTCGGTCAATCGCGCCACGCGCCCAACTCCATGAATCGAGAGACGCACATGACACCGGCGGCGGACGATGAGGATTTTCGCGGCATGCTACGGCGCATGGAGGAAGCGGGTCAGTTGCAGCGGGTGAGCCGCGCGATCGATCCGCGCTACATCAGTGCGCTGGGAAGCAAGTCGCCTTCCGCGCTGTTGTGCGAGAATGTGAAGGGCTACGATATCGCCTGCGCCTCGGGGATTTATTGGAGCCGGCCACGGCTCGCCGCGGCACTGGGCTGGCCGGCGAAGGATCTCGGTAGCATTTTCGCTGCTCGCGTCGCGCGCCCCATTCCGCCTGAAATTGTGCGGGAAGGTGCTTGTCAGGAAATCGTTACCCTTGGCGACGACGTCGACCTGACGGCTTTGCCCATCCCGTTCATGCACGAGAAGGATGGCGGACCCTACATCTCCGCGGGCGTCGCCTTCGCGAGCGATCCGGAACTTGGAACCAACGCGGGCTGCTACCGGTTGATGTTCCGCACGGATCGCGAAATGGCGATCGATCTGTTCACAGCATCCGATCTTCGCCGGATCTATACGCGCGCTTACGAGGCGGGCCAGTCGCTCCCGATCGCGATCGCGATCGGCGTGCATGCGTTCGAGCACATGGCGGCCGCATACAAGGCCCCTGCAGGCACGAACGAGATGGATATCGCGGGCGCCTTGCGCGGCAAGCCGGTTCGGCTCGTGCGCTGCAAGACCGTCGACATCAACGTTCCCGCCGATGCGGAGATCGTGCTCGAGGGCGAATTGTTGCCCAATGGCTGGACCGCAGACGAGGGTCCGTTCGGCGAGTTCGCGGGGATGCAAGGCGATCTCAAGCACAATCCGATCTTCCGCGTGAATGCCATCACGCATCGACGGCAGCCGATCTTCCAGATCCTGCAGATGCCGTGGGAAAATGACTGGCTGAACGGCCCAGCCACCGAGGCTGCATGCCGGCGCGCACTGGGTCTGGCCGGCATTCAGGTTTCAGGCGTGCGGGCGACAGAGGGTGGCTGCTGCGGCTGGTCTGTCGTCGCGGCGATCAAGAAGCGCGCCGGCGAGGGCCGCAACGCCATCGCTGCGTTGCTGTCGCTTCCGGTCGTCAAGCAGGTGATCGTCACGGACGACGACATCAACATCGACGATCCCAATGAGGTCGAATGGGCCGTTACATTTCGCTGTCAGGCCGACAAGGACATCGTCATCCTCTCCGGTATGAAGGGTAAGCACGTCGATCCCAGTGTCCGGCCGTGGGACCTGAAGCCCGGTGAGCTGCCAACGACGGCCAAGTTCGGAATCGATGCAACGATCCCCGAGGGCATCCCGGCATTCCGCTACGAGCGGATCGTGCCGGCCTTCGTCAAGGACATCGACGAAAAGGACTACCTGTGATGAAAAGCGGCAAACCCGACGCAATTCTCGTGAGCAGCATCGAGAAGCTGCTTGCCTCGCCGTCCTACTTCCGCGACGTGCTCATTCTTGCAAAAGACCAGCCGTACCGCGATGTCCTCAGAGCATGGAGCGACATCCGTAAGCGGCTGGAACTCGACCGGGACGAGCACGGAAGGTACTGGATCAAGCGGTAGCTGCGGACGCGTTGCGTCTACAAAGAGCTGGCAGCTATTGCGTCGCCCTCAGACCGAGCTCGCGGATGATATCGCGCCAGCGGTCCGTATCCTCCGCGATCAGCTTGGCGAAATCCTGGGGCGTGTGCACGATAGGATCGACGCCTATCCTTGCGAGCTTTTCAAGGAACGCTGGATCGGCCTCTGCAGCCATGATCTCATTCGAAAGAAGCGCGACCACCGCCGTGGGCGTCTTCGATGGCGCGAGCAACCCGTTCCAGGTCACAACCGGGCTGCTCGGCAGGATTTCCGTGATAGCGGGAACACCGGGCACCATTGCCGAGCGCTTTGTGTCCGTGACGGCGAGAGGCTTCAGCGTGCCCTGCGCGAGGAACGGTCTGAGTTCGACGGGAGATGGAGACATCATCGCAATGTGGTTGCCGACCAGATCCTGGAACGCGGGGCCGATGCCTTTGTAGGGAACGTGTGTCAACGAAATGCCGGCCGTCTTGGCGAACTGCGCTGCTGCCAGATGCGACAACGAACCCAGGCCCGCCGAGCCGTATGTGATCTCGCCCGGCTTCGACTTCGCGAGAGCGATGAGTTCCTGCAGCGTACCGGCTGGTACACTCGGCCCGACCGTAATCACGAAAGGGCTCGTCGCCATCACCGAGATCGGTGCGAAGTCTCTAATCGGATCATACGTAATGTTGTACATGAACGGCGCGATCGAAATCTGCGCGGGCGTGCCGACGAGCAGTGTATAGCCGTCGGGCTCGGCGCGAGCGACGCGAGCCGTCGCGATGGTGCCCGTTGCCCCTACGACGTTCTCGACGACGACCGGCTGCTTCAACCGCTCGTGCAGCCGCTCGGCCGTTACGCGAGCGAGCACATCCGTGATGCCACCAGCCGCGAATGGTACGACGATCGTAATCGCCCTTTCGGGCCAGGCAGCCAGGGCCGGCCCGCCAATCGCCATGGAGGCGAGCAACCAGCCCGTCACGGTCGCTCTCATCAATGTGGCCATCGTGATTTCCTTCGCCTTGCATCTTTGATGTTCCAGGCAAGGCAAGGCTGGTGCCAACACGTCCGTGCGTAGCTCAACTCGCTCCTGGCTCTTTGTTCCTGTTCGGCTTTTGCCATCCGTGACCGCCGACGTCCGAGCGTTGCCGGTGTGGCGGAAGGCGCGGCCTGCAAGGCGATCGTGCAAGCTGCCGGAATTTCAATCATGCACGGATGTTGCGTGATCGCGTGTTCTGGAACACTGGTGTGGCACTGGCTTTCCGCTGGCCGTTGGCATTTGCTGCAACGGCATGGCATTCTGAAATTTCGTTTCATCGAGCTAGCCGGAGTGACCATGACGGGTGTCGACAATCAGAGTTTGCGCGGCTTCATTTCACAGGTGGAGAAGACTCATCCCAATGAGATCCTGCGGATCAAGGAGCCCGTGCGAACGCACCTCGACATGACCTCTCTTGTATTCGAGCTGGAGCGCTTGGGGCGCAGCCCGGTCGTCATCTACGAGAACGTCGAGGGGCGCGACATGAAGGTCGTGACCAACGTCGCGGGAAACCGCAAACTCCTCGCCATGGCGCTCGGCGTCGGAACGAACGAACTTCCCACGGCCTTCCGCGAGCGCTGCGCGCGCTACACGCCAGTCGAGGTTGTCGACAAGGCGGGATGGCAGGAAGTGACGATCGAGGGCGACGACATCGATCTCACGAAACTACCGATCCCGTTCCACTTCGAGATCGATGCGGCCCCTTACATCACTGCGGGCCAGATCACGGCGCGTGATCCGGAGACCGGAGTGGACACGACCGGATTCCATCGGCTGATGCTGAAGGACAAGAAGCGCCTGGGCGTGTCGCTGCATTCGCGGCGGCGGATGTGGGAGTTCCACCGGCGGGCGGCGGCCAAGGGCGAGAACCTCAAAGTTGCTGTTACGCTCGGCATCCATCCGCTGCACTACATGGGCTCGATGGTCTATGCCTATCCGCCCAACGTGCGGAAGTTCGAGATCATCGGCGGATTGTTCGGCGAGCCCTACCGCGTCGCGCGCTGCGGTGACCAGGGACTCGAGGTGCCGGCCGGGGCCGAAATAATCATCGAGGGCGAGATCCTCGCCAACGAGCACGAGCCGGAAGGTCCTTTCGGCGAGTTCACGGGCTATGCGTCGTTCAGGTCGACGCAGAACATCCTTGTGGCAAAGCGCATCCGGATGCGGCGCGATGCGATGTTCCACAGCGTGGTCTCGGGCATGTCGCAGGACCATATCCTGGTCTCATGCATCACGCGGGAAGGCGAGATTCTCAATGCGCTCCGGCGGAATCTGCCCAACGTCCGAGCCGTCCACGTGCCGCACAACACATGCGGCGCGTTCATGGCATTCATCTCGATGAAGAAGACATCGCCGGGCGAGCCGCAGCAGGCGATCATGGCCGCGCTCGGGACGGAGTTCTATACCAAGTACGTGATCGTGGTGGACGAAGACGTCGACATCTTCAACCTCGCGGACGTGATGTGGGCGGTCGCGACGCGCGTGCAAGCGGAAAAGGACATCCATCTCATTCACGGCTGCAAAGGCGCGATTCTCGATCCGACGTCGGATCCGCAGACGTTCACGTTGACGAAGATGGGGATCGACGCGACCAAGCCCGATGGTCGCGAGTTCGCCGAACGGCTTACGATCTCGTCTGAGCAGACGGAGCGGGTGCGCTCTATCCTTGCGCGTGCCGGCGTGAGCTGAAGCGGCGGCATACAGCTCGCTGACGAGGCCGGCGATCAAGTGGGACGGGCGGGTATGAATCCCGCCCCTTCCGGCCATAGCTGGTCATCGGTTTCGACGTGGTCAGCTATCTGTCGGCTTGATGCCTGCCTGCTTGGCGATGTTGCGCCACATGGGCACCTCGCGTTCGATACGTGCACTCAGCTCTTTGGGTCCGCCCGCAACGATGTCGGCGCCAAGTGTCCGGAATTTCATCCGCGCGTCATCCGACTTCAGCGCCGATAGTAGCGCCGTAGATAGCTTGTCGGCAATTTCGGGTGGCGTCCTAGCCGGCACGAGCATCGCGTTGAGATTCCCCATCACGAACTCGGAGAAGCCGCCTTCGACTGCCGTCGGCACCTCCGGCAAGTCGAACCAGCGTTGCCGGCTGAGCACCCCAAGGCCAACCACCGATCCATTCGTGTAGTGCTGGTGCAGTGCCGGCAACCCGGCCGAACAGAATTCGACGGCGCCGGACAACAACGACTGCACAGCAGGACCAGACCCATTGTGGCTGACGGCCGCCATATCGATGCC
>CANJPN010000215.1 GCA_947475855.1 Bradyrhizobiaceae bacterium | reverse complement strand
TGAAGGCGTCCTTCGAGCCAAAGCCCGAGACGCCGCTGTGCGAGACGAGATACTCCGGAGGGATCCTGTTCTCGTATTCGCGCAAGGGTGCCGATCCGTTGTCGCCTGAGGATCTCCAGGCGCGGTTGGCTGGAACCGATCGCGGCCTCGTCAAGAACTCGAAGATCGTGGCTGAGGGGACCGTGCCGCAGGGGTATGCGCTCGAAGTTCAGCTCCGGCGTTCCAACGGGGAGGAAGACGACCAATCTCGAAGCGGTATCGGCTTCACGTGGGTGCCCCGCCAATTGGCGCTCGCGTCGTCGGCTTGTCTTTCCTACAACGTGTGGATTCCGGAAGGGTTCAGGCTTGGTGAAGGTGGAATTCTGCCGGGGCTGGCGAGCGAAGCACAAGGGCAGGACGAAACGTCCTCTGCAAGCGAAGCGCAAAAGTCCGACGCCAACGCAGCGACGGGTGATGCATCGGCTTTGAGTAAGTTGCCGCCGTTCTCGTTGAGGCCGGAATGGCGCGCCGACGGCACTTTGATGCTGCGACCGGTTGTGAACGTCGGCAACATCGGAGGCATCCTGGTCGATCCTGCGATGGCGACGCTCAAGCCTGGACAGTGGACACGGATTGAGCAGGAGGTCGTGCTCAACTCGCCGGGAAATACTGATGGCGTGTTACGAGCGTGGGTGAACGGCCGGTTGGCCTTCGAGACGTCTAATGTCGGTTTCCGCCGTGACGAGATCCAGAGTTTCCAGGCCGTCGTGGGCGATATTCATCATGTCCGTCACGGTGGCTGGGCTCCGGCTCCTTCGGAAACGAGGCTCCGGATTTCGCCGCTCGAATTGAGGTTGAAGTAAAGGAGCGCGTTGCCTGACGATTCTCGATGTTCAGGCCATCAGCCTGAACATCAGCACGCCGAGCATCGTCAGGCCAATTCCAGCGTACTCCGAGAAGGAGATGCGTTCGCGATAATAGAGTGCGGAGACGAGGAGCGTGAATACAACCTCGATCTGGCCCACCGCGCGAACGTAAGATGCGTTTTCCAAAGCGAATGCGGTGAACCAGCAAATCGAGCCCACAGCGCTCGTCGCGCCGATGAAGACTGACTTCCTCACATGTGGCTTCAGCTTCGTGACGAGGTCTGGCTCGCGCCAAGCAAGCCAGACCCCGATGACAACGGTCTGCATCAGGATTGCAAGTACGACCGTCCAGCCGCCACGCCACAGGAACGTACCTTCGCCGATCACGAGGGCTGCCTCGCGGAAAGTGAGAAATGATACCGCGAAGCTGACGGCGCATCCGAACGCCACGCCTGTGGCCTTGTCGGTGAGAATGGCCCAAAGAGGGTTACCGCCGTTGTCATTGGCCGCGAGCGGTGCGCCGCTGCGCAAGGTGCGTTCGAACGACATCATCAGCACGCCAGCCATCACGACCGTCAAGGCAATGATTCCGCCGATGCTCAGCCGCTCGGAAAAGAACAGCGTGCCGAGGATCGCTGTCACGATGATGTCGACCTTGGTCAGCATCGTGCCGACTCCGAAGCTCCGCAGGGTGAACATGCGGATCAGCAGAGCCGTTGCGAGGACCTGGGCCATCGCGCCAACGAACGTGTTGGCGAGATAGGAAAAATTGAAGTCGGGCAGACGTTCTCCGGTCGCCGCGAGCACGACGGCGAGATAGAGCGCCAGCACCGGGAGGCCGAAGAGCGAGCGCACATAGGTCGTCGCGAGCGTGGAGAGATGCTTGTTCAGATCGCGTTGGGCGGCCGTGCGGATGGCCTGAAGTAGTGCCGCGAGAACGGTGAGTACGATCCAGAAGTGATCCATGTGCGGAGTTGCCGTTCCCGGGTAAGCTGCAAGATAAGGAAGCGCTAGTCAGTTTGCTGCCTTAGAGGAAATGGCGCGAGGTCGAGTGTTGCGATGCTGCCATACTCAGCGGGAACTTCTGCGTGCGGCTTGACTCGTTGTCGGGCTTCTGCGCGCAATCTGCGTGTGACGGTCTCTGGAGCGGTCGTAAGGCTGGTTCAGGTGAATAGGGAATGCGGTGAGAGGCCACGCACCTCAAATCCGCAACTGCCCCCGCAACTGTAAGCGGCGAGCTTTGTCCTCTAATGCCACTGGCGCGACATGCGCCGGGAAGGAAGGGCAAAGCGCCAGAGCCGCGAGTCAGGAGACCTGCCGGCACAAGTCGTCCATCCTCCGCGCGGGGCGTGCGGTGGTGCGGGAGTCCGTCGTGGCGACGAAGTAGTGCAACCGGTAGGAGCACGCTTTGGCCGCTGAACTGGACGCTCCGATTTTCAATTGGTGAGCTACCGTATTCTGGCTCGCGCATGATCTCGCGATCGTGGCGACGACAGGTGTATTGCGTTCACTTCCGGCTGGAGTGCCGGGGGGCTATCGGATTCATCGTCATCGCGTGCGACACCCATTGAAACGGGAAGTCGCCGTGGAACTGAATTCTCATCGTGCAAATCGATTGCCGTCTCTCCATCGGATCGGACGGGGCAGTCTGCTCGCGTTGCTCGCGGCTTTGCCGTCCGTCGCAGCGGTAGCTCAGACGGCGCTACCGGCGGTCATCGTGGAAGGTGCGAGCCGTGCGGCGAGGCCGGCTGCCAAAGCCGTTACGGAGACGGACGTGGCGTCGCCGGATGCTTCATCGGCGGGGCAGTCTGCATCGGGCCAAGCGAGACGCGCCGCGCCGCGGGCGACGCAACAGGCGGCTCCGGATGGCGGTTCTCAGGCGGGCGGGGGCGGGCAGAGCAGCACGCAGGCTGGCGAAGCAGCAGCGAGCCAAGCCACCAGTGCCGGCGATCTGCTGTCGAACCAGGGGACAGCGACGACGGTCATCACCGGCGAGCAGATGCGCGACCAGCAGGTGAGGGCGCCGGTCGAAGCGCTGCGCGGCATTCCCGGTGTCGTCGTCGGGCGCACCGGTGGATTCGCTGGCGTTTCGCAGGTGCGGATCAGGGGCGCGGAAGGCAACCATACGACGGTGCTGGTCGACGGCGTCGAGGCCAACAATCCCGGCGACGGCGAGTTCGATTTCTCCAACCTCGTCGGCGGGGAGGAAATCTCTCGGGTGGAGGTGCTGCGCGGGCCACAGTCGGGTCTTTACGGATCTGGGGCGATCGGCGGCGTCATCAACATCGTGACCAAGTCGGGCAAGGGCCCGCTGACGCTGACGACCCGCGCGGAGGCGGGCAGTTTCAACACCAAGGATGCTGCCACCGTGCTGTCAGGCGGCAACGACAAAGCGTGGGGATTGATCGGCATCCAGACGCGCAAGACCGACGGCTTCAACATTTCGCCGATCGGCCGCGAGCGTGATGGAAGCCAGACGACATCGTCGGTCATGAAGGGTGGGTTCAGTCCGCTCGAGGGCCTGACGTTCGATGGCTTCCTGCGGCACACGGCAAAGCGCGGCAATCGCGACGAGGAGAACTTCTCAGTGCCCGGCGTGCTGGTGCAGCAGACCGATGCGCCGTCGCGGTTCTCTTCGGATCTGTGGGTCGGTTCGCTCGAGGCGAAGTTGTCGCTATTCGGCGGCGCGTGGGTGCAGAGCGTGCGTGGAGAGCGGCGGGCGATCGTCAACGACGACTTGTCGGCCAATCCGGCATTCGCGCCGTTCGAATCCTACGAGCGATATCGCGCGAACGCGGAGACCTACCGCTATACGAGCACGTTGCGCCTCGATACGCCGGGCGTGCCGCAGGTTCGTCATTTCCTGACGGGGCTCATCGAGCAGAAGCACGAAGGGTTCGTTCAACGCACCTACGATGCGATCGATCACGAGCGCAAAACCCGCAGTCTCGTGGGCGAGGTGCGGGGCGAATACTGGAACAGCCTGTTCCTGTCGGGTTCGATGCGCCTCGACGACAATGACGTGTTCGGCGAATTCACGACGTGGCGTACGAGCGCTTCGCTCAAGGTGCCGGGGACGCCCGTTCGTTTGCATTCGAGCTACGGCACAGGCGTGAAGTTCGCGACGTTGTTCGAGCAGTACGGGCGCGTGCCGAACTTCTTCACGCCGAATCCCAACTTGCGGCCGGAGACGGCGAAGGGCTGGGACGCTGGCGTCGAGTTGACGATGCTGGGCGGCGCGGCGGTGATCGACGCGACGTGGTTTGACGGCGAACTGAAAGACAAGATCCGCGGCATCAACGGCGGTTCGACCGTCGCGAATATCGTGGGCGTCAGCACGCGGCAGGGGCTCGAACTCTCGGGCCGGCTGATGCCATTGCCGGGGGTGACGATCGGCGCTGGCTATACGTGGCTCGAAGCGCTCGAGCCTTCGGGGCAGGCGGAATTGCGGCGGCCGCAGAATTCGGCGCGGGTCGATGTCGGCTACAAGTTCGACCGGGAGCGTGCGCATGTCGGGCTGGCTGCGGTCTACAACGGCAGTCTGATCGACGAGGCGTTGCGTGCGTCCAAGCCGTTCGTCTTCCCATTGACGGCCGAGCGCGTGATGCTGAAGGATTACTGGCTGGTGTCGGCAACGGCTTCGTACAAGTTGACGTCGTCCGTCGAGGTTTATGCGCGAGCGGAGAACGTGATCGATCAGCGTTATCAGGAAGTCTATGGCTTCCAGACGCCGGGGGCGGCCGTCTACGGAGGCGTGCGCATAACGCTGCAGGACATCGCTACGGCTGGCAAGTCTCCTTGAACTCCCGCTGGCTCTGCCGTCCCGACAGATGCAGGGCCAACCGCAGCACTAGAGAATGTCCGGTTTTCCGGACTTTCCTGGGTTGCTGACCGAGCATGATTAATCAGGCGGGCACGCGATGCTTTCGCGTTTCCGGCGGGCGGGATAGACGGTGCGACAACCTTCGCACCGGACGTTCCGCCCGCAATGTCTAACGCCGTTCAGCTCATGCAGAAGTCGTCGCGCCAGTCTGCCGAAAATCGTTCCTCGTTGCGCGTGGCCGCGCTGATCGCGACGTCGGAGATCTCGGGACCTGGACGACAACTCGTGGCGCTCGGCCGCGAATTGCAGCGGCGCGGCGCAGAGTTCGTCATCGTCGCGCTGATGCGGCCGGGGACGCCCAGTGCGTTCACCGCATTCGCGCGCGAGCAGGGTATCGAGTGCCGCGAGATGACGGACCGGGGACCGTTCGATCCCAAGCTCGTCGGGGAGGTTCGCGCCTTCATCCGGGAGTGGCGGCCGGACGTGGTGCAGACGCACAGCTACAAGCCGACCAGCGTTCTCTACATTCTGCGCAAGCTCGGCGTGCCGTGTGCCTGGATCGGGTTTCACGAAGGTGCGACGGATAAAGGTTTCAAAGACAGGCTCTATACGCGGCTCGATTTCCACATGCTGCGCGCGGCCGATCGTGTGGTCGTGATGTCGCAAAAGCAGCGGCAGATTTTTCCGCCGTCGTTCGATCGCGTGCATGTCGTGAACAACGCGGTGCCGGAGATGCCGCGTGCGCGCGATGCGTCGTCGGTGCCGCCGGTGTTGAGGCGGCGGCGGGGCCAGGGGCCGGTGCCGCTCGTCGGTGCGATCGGCCGGCTCAGCCGCGAGAAGGGCGTCGATGTGTTCCTCGATGCGCTGGCGTTGCTCAAGGCACGAGGCGTCGCCGTTCGCGGGATCGTCGTGGGTGAGGGCGCGCTCGAACATGAGCTTCGCGAACAGGCACGGCGACTAGGGCTTGCGGGCGATGTCGATTTCACGGGCCGCGTCGATGCGATGCTGGAGGCTTACGAAGCTCTCGATCTGATGGTCATTCCGTCGCGCAGCGAGGGATTGCCGAGCGCGTTGCTCGAAGCATTGCAGACAGGATTGCCGGTCGTGACGACGCGCGTGGGGGCGATGATCGAGATCGTCGGGGAGGAGCCGCGGTCGATGCGTATGGTGGCGACGGAGCGGCCCGAACTTCTAGCGGATGCGATAGAAGCGGAGCTTGCCGACATAGCTTCACCGGAGGCCGCCGCGGCGCGGGCGCGCGTGGCTTCGTCCTATTCAATCGCCAAGCGCTGCGACCACATGCTGCAGATCTACGACGAGGCTCTCAGCGTGCGGGGGCTTGCGTGAAGATCGAGATGATCTTGCCGTCGCTGGCGGCGGCGGGCATGGAGGTGATGGTCGCCCGTCTCGTGCGTAAGCTCGCGGCGCGAGGGCACGACGTCGGCGTCACGTGCATCGTGGAGAAGGGGATACTCGCGCCGGAACTCGAAGCCGCTGGCATCCGGGTCAGTCTTCCCGGCGCACAAGGGCTCGTCAATCCGGCCTGGCTGATGCGGCTTGGTGCCCATCTGAAATCGCTTGCGCCTGATGTGGTGCACATCCATTCCGGCGCCTGGTTCAAGGGTGTGATGGCGTCCCGCAAGGCGGGAATTTCGCGCGTTGTTTATACGGCGCATGGGTTCATCGCGAGCGAGGCCAGGATCGAGACGGTTCTCAACAGGATCGCTGCACCACTCACGAACCATGTGGTTTCGGTTTCGGAGCACCTCGCGGAAGTTTTGAAGGCGCGTGGGCTTGCTGGCCGCGATCTTTCGATCATTGCCAATGGTATCGATCTCGCTCTTTTCAAACCCGGTAGTGACGCGAGAGAAATTCGCCGCCGTTTCGGTATCGGAGAGGCCACGCTGCTGGTTGGGACGGTGGCTCGCCTGGAGCCGATCAAGAACCAGGCGATGTTGATCGACGGTATCGCACAGGCGCGGGCGAAGGGCGTCGATTGTGCGGTCGTGCTGATTGGTGACGGCGCCCTCCGCGCCGATCTGGCGGCTCAGGCGCAACGGCTGGGTGTCAGCGGACACGTGCATTTCTGGGGGCTCGAACGAAACGTGGCGCGGCTTTATCCCGAGCTCGACGTGTTCGCGTTGACCTCGGATGCCGAGGGCACGTCGATCAGTCTGCTCGAAGCGATGGCGTCCGGCGTGTGTCCTGTCGCGACGCATGTCGGCGGCAATCCGGCAGTGGTCGGCGATGCAGGCGTGCTCGTCGGTGTGAAGCGGCCGGACGCGTTGGCGGATGCTTTCGCTGCGCTAGCTGCCGACAAGGGGCGGCGCGCAGCGTTGGGACGGGCGGCGCGCGCGCATGTCGCGGCGCGGTTCAGCGACGAGGCGATGCTGGATGCGTATGAGCGTGTCTATGAAAAATGTGTTCGTTCTTGAGCTGATTTTGCAGAAGGTGACGTATGGCTAGAAGCGATATCTGGCTGTCCGGTCGTGTCGCATTCGAGGCGAACGCTCATCGCTTCCACCTCGAACGGCCGTGTGCCTAAGGCGCACCGATGCGATTGCCCTCAGCCGAATATGCGCCGCACCATGTCCAAGCCGCCCCAGTCGGCGAAAAGCTTATCGGCGGCAGCTGCGATTTCATTTGCCGGCCAATGCGGAGAGCCGGCAGCAGGTGTGATGCGTGAGCCTGGGAAGACGATGTAGACATAGTTGGCAGATGTATCGCCGCCCTTCTTCGCCAGATCGGTTATCGGAAAAGACGGGTCCTCCACGCGAAGATTGATCGCTGCCCGCACCGATGCTTCGCCGACGTTTGGATTGGTATCTGCGAAGATCGCCGGTGTGACGCGATTGTTCTTCAGGTTAACGACGGCGCAAAGGTCTCCGAGCTTGACACCATCGGCGAAATTGGGTGGCAGAACGATGTAGGGGATGAACTCGGCATCGACGTAGCTGCCGGCGTCGTGCTCCAGGCCTTTGCTGAGCGCGGTCTCGGAGACGAAGAAGCCCGTGCGAGGACCCTTGCCTTTCTTGCCGTTCTTTTCGACGCCTTGAATGTACTTCTTCGAGCCGGCAGTTGCGTGCTTGAGGAGATCAAGTGCCTCTGGGTCATCCTTCGGATGATAGGCACGCGCGGCGCCGTCGGCGTCGATTGCAAGCTTGGCTTTGAAAAAAAGCGGCTTCGTCGACTTGATCCGGCGCACGGCAACGTTCCTGACTCCATCCGATTCGGTGCTGACGGTCTCGAGTGGTGGCGGTGCGGCATTGCTGGCGGTGATCGCAGCGGCCATGTTCGTCGAGGCGACCATGCCCATGGGGCCGACGTGGATGGGCGGCGCTTGTACCTCGAGATGGAGGCGTTCGATATGGCCGGCCCATTGGAAGAGGTCGAAGCTTTGGGGATCATCATGGCCGTCAGAAAGGCCGAGATCGAGAACGCAGTGAAACGCGGGGATCATCCAGGCGCCACTGCGGAGCGAGGCGGCGAGATAGCATAGTGCCAGCCGCTCGAGTTGCAGAGATGTGAAGCCGGGTTCAGGCGCGACGGCAGCGAATGCAAATCCGCCCTTGATGCGCGGCTGGATGAGTTCGTGGTGAAGGAACAGTCCCTTCACGCCTTTCTCGGTAGGCTGCTCGAACTTTGTGGCGCGCCAGGGCACTGAGTAGTTGTGGCCTGTAAGCGAGCGGCCCGTGCGGTTGATGAATATGTGCGCACTGCTGACGTTACGCTGGTCCAGATCGTTACCTTTCCAACCATCTTCGTTGATGTTGGATGGAAACAACTTTCCGGAAAGCTCATCGCTGGTGTCGTGGATAACGAAGTACGTGGCTGACTTGCCGCTAGAGGTCTTGGATACAGGCTCTTTGAGCTTGCCGCCTATGTCGGCGGCTGCGATCCCACTCCGATCCAGATACGATTGCAATTGTGTTGCGCTGAAATCGACAGGCTTTCCAATGCGGTCGAGAAGCGATTGTGGAACGGGGCCTGGGGTGTCAGCGACATTGCCCAGGATTCTCACCTTACGGAGGAGACACAGCGCTTGTTCAGAAGGAGTGCCTTCGAAAGATTTCGACGCAGCCTTGAATCGGCATGGAGTGTTCATGAGCAACCTACTTTTGAAACAAAAGATGGATTGAATCCGCAAGCCTCTTGGGCGCATCGGAGGTTGCAATCTAAGTCAATTTGTTTGTCTAATCCACTATTTATTAACGACTATCTATTGGTTGTCTCGTGTGCATTTTCGCTTCTGGCAGCATGAGCATTGAGAGCTTCGATCAGATCGGGTCGACCTTGTAGGCGGTGCCGAAGCGGCCGAAGTCGTGCGTGGTGACGCCGTTGCGGATCGAGCCCTGGAACTGTGCGGGCGGCGCGAGAACGGTGACCTTGACGATCGCGGTCTCGCCTTCCTTGACAGCGCCTGCGTGCACCGCTGCGGCCGCCAGTGCGCTATCGCCGGTGTAGGTGCCGGTTCCCCAGACCATGCCTTCGATGGCGCCGGTGACGCGGAAGTAGAACGTGTTGCCCGGCGTGTCGCAGAGATCCATGATCCGTTGCGGCGCTTCCGAGGCCAGCAGCCCCTGATCGAGCAGGGCTTTGATGTCCTTCTTGGTCAGCTTGCCCTTGCGGTCGAAGTGCGCGACCAACTCCTGGATTACTTTCATGTCCTCGATCCCTTGGTAGGTTGGGTCGAGGCGTAAGCCGAGGCCCAACAATTCTGGAATGCCTTGCAAAGTTGGGCCTCGCGATGCTCGACCCAACCTACGCCCTACCCTTGCTCCATCCGCACCACGCGGCCGCAGGGCGGTTGGAAAGCCGACGAAGCGCCGGGGGGCAGAACCCACAGCACGTCGTAAGGCATGGCTTCGGCGGGAAACGCGATCTCGCCGTCGGTGATGA